>CAYYJE010000038.1:0-26597 GCA_964472165.1 uncultured Prolixibacteraceae bacterium
AATTCATATTTAAGTGGTTCTGGTTTACCTGAACCAACATGAGGAGTTCTGGCCGTTTCCTGAATGAGATGAGTCAATTTTAGAAAGATTCGCTTATCAGTTTCCAACCAGTCCAAATATTCCAAATACGCAGCAGGCGTGAAAGTAATATTCAACATATGTTGAGTTAACTACTTTTTATTGAGCAATTTATCGAAATGTCTTTCAAACTCATCAGGCGTAAACGAGATTGACGGCTCACTTGCCATGCTTTCAAGCAAATTCTTTCTGTTGGTAGGACTTGCCGTCAGATATTCTGTTTCATCTACCTCCGTTGAGATGGTGATGGTTACAGCTCTCCCTTCAAACAACTGTTTGATTTTAAACAACAGCTCTTCGGAAAGCTCACCTGAAGCAATTTTCATTGTGGTTTCCATGGTTATCTCCTGTTTCTGCAAAATTACGAAGAATTAGAAAGGTACCCCTAAACAAGTAGAAATAAATCGAATTTGTCCTTCTAAGTTTCCACAGCGCTTGGAGTTTTAGTTCTGAAATGTACTGGGATAACGTTTTGTCAGGCCAAATAGCTAATGATTACCGCAAACGCAATGAATCCCAGGATGAGGACCCACGCCAGGGGCTGGGCGAAGTTCAGCGTATATCCCAGGCCCCTGTTCCGCTTGGGCACCACGGCGCGTTTGTCGGCGGGATTGTAGTAAAAGATCCCCCACTTGTACTTCTCCGGGTCAATCCGGTCATAATTTCTTTCCATAACGTTTGTGATTCTGTGATCCTGTGATTCTGTGATCCTGTGATTCTGTGATTCTGTGATCCGGTGATCCGGTGATCCGGTGATCCTGATATTCTGATATTCTGACCTTCTAATACTCTGACCTTCTAATCTTCTCTATAGGAGTACCGTCCGTAGTCACATAGTTCGCAGCCAGGTCTGCGGCCAGGCAGGAGTGCACGGGGATGACCTCCAAAAGGTCGCCAGGGAATATCGCCCTGATTTCGTCGAACGATCCCCTGATGATGCCATGCTCCTGGGAGAGTCCGGCCACCCACGTGTCGGTGCTCACCGCGTTGCAGAAGCTGTATCCGGGAGTGGCTGCGCCAACCTCACCACCTTTTGCCAGGCACACCGCTCCGTAACTTTTCTTTCCATTGGGGCCGATCAAAAATTCCTTCGACAGGTGAACCGCTCCTCCATAGACCACCACCTCGTTTCGCATGATCTGTTTCGACACCACGGGACACAGCACCCGCACGGCAATATCCTCCACGCGGCATACCCCCAGGGAAAGCTGCATCAGGTCATAGAAGACGAAATTTCCCGGACGGATCTCATCGACGCTGTCCCAGTCGGAGCACACCGCGCAAGCAGGGGTGTCACCAAGCGAAATCTCCAGTTTAGGCCACTCCCCGCCGTAATGGTTCTTCAAGGATCGCGTCTTCAGCAACACATCGGCATGACGGATGCGGATATCCTCTACCGAACGCGCCGCATAAGTCTGTCCCGAATGGCTGAGAAAACCTTTGAATACCAGATTCCGGTTTTTTCTGAGCACCTCCAGCATCTGGTCGATAATACGGGTTTTGAGCGCATCGACGCCGGTGCGGTGATAGCCGGTATCGATCTCGATGAAAATCCCAGCCTGAAAAGCCAGGTTTTTTACCAGGAAGTTCATGGAGATTTCATTCTCTACCAGCAGGTTGAGGGTGATTTCCGAAGCCAGCCTGTTAATCTCCCCGATTTCGCGCAGGTTAACCGGGAAGGCGATGGTAATGTCTTTCCACCCGGCGGCGGCAAAATATCGGGCCATCGATACCGACGAGACGGTAATGGCGGTGACGCCCTCCCCACGGAACCATTCTCCGATGGCGGCCGACTGGTGTGTTTTGAAGTGTGGCCTGAACCGGAGACCGGCCTCATGTGCCTTTCCAGCCATACGGGCAATATTCCGGCGGCCAATCACAGGATCGACCACCACGGTGGGTTTAATTACGGAGAAGGTCATGGTTCTTTTATTTATGTATTTATTGGCATCCGCATCATACGTAAATCCGGCAGTTTCCATATGCAAGTATACCTAAAATTCCCGGTCATGTTTCAGTTTTCTGCAGTTGTTGCTGCCATGGAGGTATGAATTTCCTTTAGGGCCCTTGCAGGCATGTCCTGGCCCATACCTCCGTTGTAATTAATTTGAACACTATACTGTGGAAATTGTTATCATTACCAAAAAATCAGAAATGAATAACAACAGCAGCGTGTTGGTGACCGGCGGATCGGGTTACCTTGCTTCCTGGATCGTCAAACTCCTCCTGGAGGAAGGTCGTACCGTGAACACCACCGTACGGAACAAAACGGATGATTCCAAATATGCCCACTTAATTGAACTGGGTGCCTTATACCCCGGAAAGCTTGAGATTCTGGAAGCCGATCTTTTAGAGCCCGGCTCTTTTGATGAGGCCGTTGCCGGATGCAATGCCGTCATCCATGCGGCTTCTCCCTTTAAAATTTCGGGGGTGAAAGATCCGCAGAAGGAGCTGATCACTCCCGCCGTGGAGGGGGTGCGCAATCTCTTCGGAAGTATCGCCAGAGCCGGGACGGTCAGCCGTATCGTCCTCACCAGCAGCATCGCCGCCATCTACGGAAATGCCATGGAGGCGGAAGGGATCGCAGGGGGGCGTTTCAATGAGAGCCACTGGAACACCACGTCGTCACTCACCGACCTGCCCTACTCCTATTCCAAGACCCTGGCCGAGAAGGAGGCCTGGAAACTTGTGAAGAAGATGCCGGGGACAGAACTGGCGGTGATCAATCCCGGACTGATTCTGGGACCTTCGCTGTCGCGGAGGGTCGACGCCACCAGTGTCCGGCTGATGCGGCAGCTCACCTCCGGACTCTTCCGTATGGGGGTTCCCCACGGAAAACAGGCCATCGTCGATGTGCGGGACGTGGCACAGGCCCATGTCAGCGCCGCCTTCGCTCCAAGGGTCAGCGGCCGCCATATCGCCGCACCCCACAGCGTGGACTTCCTCGACATCGCCGGGGCCATCGGCAACCAATACCCCAAACTTCCCCTGCCCAAAGGGTACATGCCCACCTGGATCTTCTTTATCATCGGTCCCCTGGCCGGCTATTCCCCCTCCTTCATCCGGAAAAACTTCGGCTACGACCTCCTCTTCGACAATGCCAGGATCCGCCGGGAACTTGGCGTTCAGTTCCGCTCCATGGAGGAAACCGTCACCGACCACGTGAAGCAACTGAAGGAAGACGGACTGCTAAAATAATCGTGAATCTTGAGTATTGAATATCAGAATATTAAATCAATATAATAACAGAATAAAATTTAGAATAAGTGGAAAAATTAAAGGTAGTGAATGTGATCGGGGCCACAGGATTGGTGGGTCGCGAGCTGGTGAGCCAGCTTCTTGAAAAACCGGAAGTGGGGAAAGTGCGTATTTTCGTTCGCCGGAAGAGCGGTTTTAACCATCCCCGAATTGAAGAGGTGATCACCGGCCTGGATACCCCCCTGAACTGGGAGAAAAAGGTGACCGGGGACATCCTCTTCTCGGCACTGGGAACCACACTGAAACAGGCAGGATCGAAGGAAGAACAGTACCGGATAGACTTTACCCACAATTTCAATTTTGCGGAAGCTGCGGCCAGAAATGGTGTCCCTGCTTATGTGCTGGTATCGTCAGCAGGCGCAAATGCACGGTCCGCGATCTTCTACTCCCGGATGAAAGGAGAACTGGAAGAAAAAGTCCAAAAGCTTCCCTTTAAAAGCATTGTCATTTTGCGGCCCTCAATTCTTGCCGGGAAAAGGGAAGTCCGCCGCCCTATGGAAGAGTGGTCAGTTACCATTATGAGTTTTATCTCGCGCTGGGTTCTGAAGGACTACAGGCCTATTCCCGCGGCAACAGTGGCAAAGGCCATGATCAATGCAGGATTGTTGAAAACTCATCACGGAATATCTGTCGTCAATCCCGGAGAACTCTTTACCTTAGCAGCCCGATAAAAGCATAAATATCATGGATACAACCACCTTATACCCCATCTTCCTGAAAATCCATCATTTCCTTAGCTGGGGAGTCATTCTCATACTTATTCTGGCCATAGGGAAAGCATGGAAGGGCGTTTTTTTTAAAAACAGGTGGAACGGTACCGACATGACACTGGCCACGATGACCATCCTTTTCGTTGACATACAATTGCTTACGGGAATTGTTCTCTACGCCGCCCTGAGTCCTGTCACCCGGGCGGCATTCAACGATTTCGGCGCCGCCATGCAAAATCCCGGACTCCGGTTCTACGCGGCAGAGCACCTGGCAGTGATGATTATAGCCGTAATCCTGCTTCACGTTGCCCGTGCCAAAGCACGGAAAGCCCAATTCAACGCACGTAAACACCGGATCAGCGCCATCTGGTACACCGTTGCCCTCCTTCTAATGGCTTTCCGCATCCCCTGGGAACGGATCTTTTCCTGATTTTTATTGCCTTAATTTCTTTTTTTCATAATTTTAAGCCAATTCTTTCTCCAAAACCCTGTCACTCCGGCAGAAGGAATAAAAAGAGAGCTATGGACAAAAAGAAAGCCTCGAAATGGAACCTGGTCATCCTGGTTCTCGGCGCCCTTTTCCTGATGTCGCCGTCACCCCCGGCGCTAAGGCACGCTTCATTCTCCGATACCCCCACCCCTCCGGAGGAGTTCCATCAGCGGGGTCTCTTCGAATACCGCCTCCCCCCCGGATGGGCCGTCGCCGAGGAGCATACCAATGCCGACTACCTCTCCTTCAGCCTGGTGGTGGAGGGAGAACTCCGCTACAATGTGCGCATCCGCACCACGGGATTTCCTGTTGCGAACGACGGGGAATTCCGGAAGATCATAGCCTCACTGACCAAAAACTACGCGGAAAAAAACAACCACATCGATCTGGTCGAGGAACAGAGCCGTTACACGACCTTCGGCATCGAAAAGTGCTTTATGCTCTCCTACTTCGCTCCCGACTTCAACCACCGGGGATTTCTCTTTTGTCCGATCGTCAACGGCAAGCTTTATTATGTAGCCGTCTTTGATAAGACTCCGCAGAAAAAGGAGTTGCGCCCCGATGCGGCCGATTTCATCGCCGGACTATGGCTGAAGGGCACCCGCCCGGAGGAGGCGCCGCAGCCCCTGACCGCCGGCACTTCCGCGGGTTCCCTGGAAGTGGAGGGGGAGACCATCCCCGCGGCACAGCCTATTCCCTTCCTCGATATCAAAACCATCACCGCCAGCCAGTGGGACGGTACGGTCGCCGGCGCCATGGAGGGGATGCGCCTCGTCTACGGCATTATGAATGAGGCCGAAGAGGCGGAATTTATGAAGGCCTGGGCCCCTCTGCGGCAGACCCCCTTCCGGGAAGCCGTCGATTACATGAACAGGTTTAATCCACTGCTGGGGGAATTTCTCGTATACAGAACTGCCGTGGTCCAGACCAGCCAGTTGCTTGAGGAGGCCGTCCGCAATGCCGGATATGCCGCCGAATTCGACGACCCCGGGGGTGTCAGGAATTACATGGAGCTGGCCTCCCGCTACCAGGCCCTCCTCCTCTCACGCCAGAAAAGACTCGACCAGGTGGCCAAAGGCCTCGTTGACCTGGGAAACCCTCCCGACGGCCGTGCCCTTATGGCCCAGCGCCAAAAACGCTATAAACAGGAAAAGGAATTCCTGGAATCCCTCCTCAACAACTTCACCCCCGAGGGATGCTGGGCAGGCACCCAGAACCAGTTCTACGATCCTGGTTATAAATTCGGGGAGGTATGGTTTCCCCGCTATTTCTACATCTACAAAATCGACACCCCCGACGGTGAAAAATACTACGACATAGAGCTCTGCGGTGAGTGCAACTACTCCTCCCTTCCGGGGAAGAGCACCGTCAGAGGCAGCATGGGCGACCGCTTCATCCGCAGGGAACTGACCACTCCCGACTATTACGGCCACGGGGTCGGCGGCGCTAACGACGGAAAAATCTTTCATCACTTCGTCAGGTTCGACTACCCCACCATCCCTTCCTTCCCGGAAACCTCCAGTGCCCGGTTTAAGGAACTGATCGCCACCGGCGAAAAAGTGAAAAACACGCTGTTCAACGGGACCTTTACCAGACAGATGGCCATCAACAGCATGGCCGCCGCTTTTTTCAGGACAGCCATCAGGTGGACCGAAGAGGAGCGGTGGGATGACTATGACCATGACCCGGAATCGGTATTCATCACCGACGAGCTGAGAAAATCCTTTGCCACGGAGATGGCCGGGGGTGGACCTCCCGCCACGTTGGCAGCCCAAACTCCGGCAAAGAAACCTGAAACCCCGGCTGCTCATCCTGCCGGAAAGAGAAGCGCCGAAGAGATCGCCGAAGAACGCCGGAAAATCACCGAGGAGACCATCGCCTTCCACAAAACCAACATGGAAATCATCGGGAAGAACATGAGCCGCGACAGGGAAGAGCTGAAAGGGGAAAAGGATCCCCACCGCCGTGAGGCCCTGCAACTCAGGATCCTGGGGGCCCAGGCCGACCTTCAGGCCGAAAAAGACCGCATCGCCACCATCCAGACCGGCGAGATCGTCCACTCCCGCTCCCCTTGGGACGAATATGCCAGGGCCGGATTCATCCAGAACATCGCCAAAAACCAGCAACGCCTGGAAAACATCAGCCGCAGCGTCCGCAAAGCCTATGAGATGGCCGACAAACTCCCCGAGGAGCAGGCCAGGGAGGCCAGGGAGATCATCGGCAAAAAATACCGGGGAGATATGGTCGGCAACCTCGATGAGGCCGGAGTCATGGCCATCGTCGAAGAGGCCAACAACGTCGGAAGGAAATATTACGAAGAGAAAATGGCCGTTGACAGGGCCGCCAACAAGGAGGCCGTGGCCGACGCCGAATGGGCCGACGCCTGCCTCCAGACTGCACAGGTGGTTAAAACCACCGCCGACGGCAGCATGACAGTGCTGTCACTCTTCGGCGGACAATATGTCAACAATGTCTACCAGGGAGTTACCGGATATATCGAAGGGGGGCCCAAAGAGGCCTTCCTGCGGGTGGCAGGATCTTACAATACCGTGACCGGAGTCGCCGTGGATGGCTTCCGTGGCTTTGAAGCCGCCGTGAACAACGGTGGCGATTTCATGGATGGCATCAAAGGGGCCGCGGGTGAGGCCGTCAAGGGCTATATCACCAGCAAGGCCCTATCCTACGGCGCAGGGAAGATCTCCTCGGCCTATGCCCGCCCCAACGGTCCCCTGCCCGACCTTGACAATCCCGGCGCCGGCAAGAGCGGCATTTCCGCGGCAGCCAGGAGCGGCACCTACCCTGATGCCCCCGCACAGGTTCGGGCCAAAGGCAAACCCGCCCTCGACACCGACAACTTCAACCGGCCCCTCTCCCAGCAGGAGATGGCAGTATACCGGGAACAGGTGGCCGATGGACGCATCAGGGTGACCTCATACAAAAAGACCTACGAGAAACTGGAGGCCGCCCGTCAGGCCGGGGCTCCCCCTTCGGAAATCAAAAAAATACTGGTCGAACTCGACGACCGCTCCGCGAAAATACACAGCTCGCCACAGGCCAAAATGATGATGAAAACCCTCCAGAAAGATCCCAAAAACCTGGATCTCATCAAACGCTACAGCAACTCGATGGACCGGATTCACCAGAAGGTCGAAAAACGGTACCAACAGGAGATGGATGAACGGGGATGGATCCGAGAGGAGCTGGAAGCCATCCGCAACAGGCCCGACCCCGCCGATCTGCAGCGTGCCCGTGAAAAACAGGCCCGGGGAGAGACCGTACAGCCTGAAGACTTACTGGGCAGCAAAACCATTAACATGGACTACGACGCCGGCCGGAAAGCCAGAACAGGCCCCGACGGACGCCCCCTGCCACCAGTGAAGAACGGAGAGCCCACCTCCGTGGAGGCCTGGCACGCCGATGCCCAGCAGGCCTGGGAAAAGGCTTTCCATGCGGAAACCGGACAAAACGCAGCCCACTCCTGGGAGAACATCACCCATTCCAAGGTGGGCGACGCCTATGCCGACCTCAACGTACTCCAGAAAAACGGCATCCTCCACGCCAACAAGGCATGGGCCGGACAAACAGCCGACGTCACCTGGTACAAGGGAGAACATATCAGGCAGTCGCCCGAATTCCAGAAGGTGGAAAAATATGTCGAAATCGCCCGGGGTACCGCCAAGGACTACCGCACCAAGATGAACCCTCTCATGGAGAGTAAAAAGCCCCAGCCGGGAACGGCTTCCCATGAGGCGTGGCAGAAACACAAAAACTACTGGGACTCCGTCAACGGGGTCCTGGAACAGATGGGCACCGGCCGCAAGGACCCTTTGACTGCAGACCGGGAAATCCGCGAAATCACCGGCGGCAAAAGCCTCCTGGAGGTGACCTTCGACTTGCGCAACTACATGGAATCCCTCATGAAATTGTAATCCGGGTGTATCAATGGGTTCCTACTTTAATGTCCTCAGAGTGCTGGGACTTCATGAAGATTTTCTGAAACTGGCAGCCGACGATGAATTCGGCAGAAAACTTCAGGATCTGGTATTACTTTGCAAGATACCAAAAAACTTACTGAGGGGAACAAGTCTGAAACCAGTCAAGACTCTATCAACTAAAGCAAATCGCTACCTGAACTGATCGGCGGCGGCCAGTGCCAGAAACATGAAATTGGTGGCGCCGCCTCCCATCACGTATTCGGTCTGCTGCCAGAAATAAGACCACTCCTTCAGCTCGGGGAAGTCAAGACGGATGATGCCCCTATAAAGGCGCCCCAGGTTCTCATATCCCCCCAGGATGGTGAGCAATCTATGCTCCACCTGTTGGAGGAGGTCGTCTTTTCCGTCAGGCCGGTGGATCTCCACCACCCTTTCCTGCTGGTCCACGGTGGTCTGGTCCCACGACGGCCGGAACTGCTCATGCGTCATGGCGAGCACCCACACAGTGCCGGCCTGTGACTCGACACGCAGGTCATAATCCCCGGCATCGTGCCATCCCCCCACGTTAAGCCCCGGCACCTGGTCGTAAGGTTTGAACTTCGTCAGCGTCGAGGGCCCCTGCAGGTAACCGTCGAAATGTTTGGTATCGACGGGCGCCATCAGGGCGTCGTCCATGTGGCAGAGGTCGTGCCACACCCGGTAACCTTCGTTGATGCGCATGTGGCACATCTGCACGGGCAGGAAATACTCAAGCGTCGGCTGCCACACATCCTTGTCATATATTCCCCGTCCTATCCTGAAGGGCTCGGTCAGCCGCTCCCCGTATTTCACACGGTAGATCCCTTCGGCCTTCACCCCGGAAAAGTCCATCCTGAAATAGTTAAAACGCAGGTATTGGCCCCATTTCTCCGGAATTTCCTCCTTCACCGTCACCTGGTCTCCGGAAGCTTCATAGCGGGTCAGGGTCATCGGAAGGACCTCCTCCACGGAACCGTCGACCTCGAGGACCGCCTTTTTCTCCTACTCAGGATGATACCCCACCTGGCTGACATGCACCACGGGATCGGAGATGAAGTGGGGCAGCACATGGGCATCGACCAGCCATTCAATGGCTCCCCTGGTCTTCCCCGGGGTGACCAGCGAACGCACCACATACCATCCGTTGTTGTGGTAAAAGCGGCCGTCGAGGAGCTGCACGGGCTGCCCGAAACTCTCGATGCGCATGAGCTGCCGCGGTTCCTCAGGGGCGATGGTCAGCTTTTTACCCATGGCCATGGGCACCGCCTGCCAGTGGCCGTGGAGGTCCTTTTCGACCGGACCGTTGGGTTGCAGGTTGAAGAGGCCATGGTTGTCGTCAAGGGTCCAGCTCTTTCCGAAGAGCAATCCCGGGTACAGCTCCATATTAAACCCCACCTGCTTCTCCCATTCCGCGGAAAGAGGCTGGTCGAGGTCCACGAAAATCCTGAATTTCGACCCTTCGGCCACCACCCGAACGCTGCAGACGAAGGAGAGGTCAGGCTAGATGACAGGGTTGAACCCCTTCCGGTTGATGGCCGTATCGGGGTACCAGCAGCGTACCGTGACTTCCCGGTCCGACAAGGGGATGGTTTTTAAGTTTTTGAGGTAACTGTTTTCCTTCACTGAGCATTCTGACGACTTCATTCAGTTTACCTTCATCCAAATTCCTTTTGCGGGCATTACGAAGGTCTCTCAGGTACTGCCGGGTAAATTCAATGCGGTACATTGCTATTTTACCTTTCTCAGGTAATCATTGAAATCCTCGCAGACGATGGTTTTACCTTCAGATGCCTCCTGAATGGCACTGATTGTTTTTTGGTTGTAGGCAGTACACTCCTCATCCTGCTCATTCAACACATGACCTGCATTGAGTTCTCTTACCAAATCCAGGATGATCCTTCCCCTTCTTGTATTTTCATCAATGATTATCGTTGTCATGTCGTTCATTTTGATGTGTAAATTTACGTAAATTCCAGGCATTTCCCCAGGTTTTGACAAATAAACCCGGAAGAAGATCGGTGCAGTTGACGTACGCCTTATTCTCCCGGGCTATCCGGAATCCATCCCGATATATCCGGAACGTGGGGGAATTGAAAAGGGTTGTTTCTAATTATTATGCAAAATAGTTCAACACCTCCGAATCGGAGTTATTGTTGACCTTCACCTCATTGCATCCTGAAAGGATCTGCATTGTGAGGGTCGCTTTTCCGCGGGTGTTGTCTCCTGTCCAGGTAGCCGCAAAGGTAAAGGCTGAAAATTCGTCTCCCTGAACAGAAGCCGTGGTCGTAAAGAGATAACCCGAGTCTCCGGCACTCATCGTACACTCACCGTTTTTCACCTCTGTGCCCAGATAATTCGTCAGGACCGGATCAAAGGTCTGGAGGCTCCACCGCTTTTCCATAGGGATGTAGATGGTGATCTGTCCATCTGTTTCCACTCCGTTCAGCTCGGATACCTTCACCAGGACGTTAAATTGTGTCGTGCCGGTCATAATATTGGGCGACACTGTCAGGGTGAGCGTAACATCGGGACGTTCGTCGATCTGCACCGTAACCGTAGCGGTGGCGCAGTTTTCGGGTCTCTCCGGTTCACAGATCTGGTAGGTCAGCGAATAGGTGCCGGCAGGAGTTCCTGCGGCAATATCCACACTTCCGTCCCCGTTCAGCAGGAGATAGCCGTCAGATCGTCAACTACAACCGCACCAATGGCCGGCTGCCTGCCGATGGAGTCCTCTCCGTTTTTACAACGAGAAAAACGGTTTCCTGGGCATTCGACTTCGGGGCCCTGCACTTCCTCGAAAAACCGATCGACAAGGTCAAACTGCGGGAAGCCATCGACCGCATCGCCTCCTCCCGTCCTTCCGCACAATCTGCGACATCTGCGGGAAGCCCCGAATGGATCCGCCAGCTCAGGGAACTCCAGCAGCAGGTCCACACCAATCACTCGCCGGGGAAAATGGTGATCGAAGGACTGCAATTCAACGAGGTGGTGGAAATCGGGAAAATCGGGGTTCTGGAAGCTTCCGGGAAGTACACACACATCCACGTTGCTGATGGCAAAACCTTTACCGCCAGTCAGAACCTGGGGCTTTTCGAACGGAAGCTGATGGGCTTTCCGCAGTTCGTAAGGATCCACCACAACAAAATCATCAGCGTGGACTACGTAAAGCGCTTCTCGCGCAAGGATCGGAGCATCGAAATGGTGCCCCCTTTCGGGAGCCATGCCGCCTCCAAGGAGCGGTTCCGGAACTTCATCCGCCTGGTCGAATCCGATGTCACCGGATAAGGCCAAAAATCATTATATTTGAAAAAAAAATGGTTACAATCGAAATAGACTCAAAAACAAAGGCTGGGAAAGCGTTGATTGAAACCGCCAGACTGATGGCCCAGAAATTCAGAGGGATCACGATCACCGAAGAAAACAATGTGTTAATTGAAAGGATCCGCAATAATCACCAGAATGATTTACTGGATGAAACTGAAAAGGCAGCGTTTTTGGAAGATCTTGACAATTTGATCAAACAATGATTTCGGTGTAATCATTAAAGCTGATACAGTTACATTTGTCGCATTTGCACACCGAAAAGAGATTTACCGGAAATTCCCTTAAAAAGAAAACAATTCCGGGAATAATCCGGAGTGGCGGGTATAGCAAATGGTAGTCTAGGGAAATGTTCAACACCCTCGAGGGCTTGGGAGTGGTATGTGGGCCCATCGATCATCGGATATACCGGGGTTACTGAAATCGGACCCTTTCAGGGTTCCGGCCTTCTTAAGAAATAATTTCCGGAAGCAGCTCAAGATAGCGTTGCCATGGGAGGATTGTAACCGGCCCTGCAGACCAGGCGTGGCTTACCCTTGAAATCAGGTAGCAAGGCACATCCGGATGATCATCAAGAAAACTTCTGAGCCCTGAAAGATGGGAACCGCTAATGTTTTCTGAATATTTGATCTCCATGGCGGCGATGGGTTTTTTATCTTTTTCAAGAAGTAAATCGACTTCAGCCCCTGAACTAGTTCTCCAGAAAAACATCTGTACCATGCTTTTCCGGTTTTTTATATACCTGAAAGTTTCATTTATAATGAATTGTTCGAATAACTTTCCCAAAAGGGATGGATCTTTTATCTTTAAGGAGTATTTATTGATGGCATTGGTTACCCCATTGTCGAAGAAATAAACTTTCGGATGGGCTGATAGCCTCTTTCGCAAACTTTTTCTGTAGGGCAAAAGGACCAACCCAATGAGTGTATCCTCCAGGATTTCATAATATGATTTAACCGTCATGACAGGAAGCTGGCATTCCCGTGCAACCTCACTGTAGTTGAGCTGTTCCCCGAATTGTGCCGCAGCCATATCCAAAAACCTCGAAAAAGAACCCACATTGCGAATAATCCCTTCAGCCTGAATCTCTTCCCTGATATATGTTTCCGCATAAGAGACCAGTATATCTGTCCGGTAATTTTCAGGGGCAGTCACCACCGGCGGAAGGGTACCGTATGAAAGTATATCCTCCAGCATATAAATATCCTTGATCTCTTCCCAATTAAAAGGATAAAGGAATCGTTGGAGTGCCCTTCCTCCCAACAAATTTGCCATGCCCCTTTTGAGTTTACGGGCGCTGGATCCGGTCAGAATGACCGGAATCCTGAATGTATCGATAATAAATTGAACGGCATTTAATAATTGTGGAACTTTCTGGATTTCATCAATCAGAACATACTTGATTTCTTCATTTTTGAGCTTCCATTCCACTTCCCTGATCAACAGATCCGGGTTTTTACTGTATTTGAGGAATTGCCCGGACAATAAAAGATTGACTTTGAAAATACTTTCAGAGAATTGGGAGTTGACCAGCGTGGTTTTCCCGGTTTGCCGCGGACCGAACAGAAAAAAGGATCGCTCGTGAGGTAAATCTGTATTTCTTGGTATCATGATGTAAATTTACAATGTATTTTTACATCATGATGTAGAATTGCACAAAATATTAATCTGAATTTATCACGACCACCCCGTCCTTGCCTACGGCAAGTCCACCCCTCCTCAACAAGGAGGGGAAATTTTCGAGCTCCGTGGTTCGACCTTAATTTTTCTGGACCGAGTAGATCTCGCCAATCAACCCCTTGTACTTTTCAGCCACCACATTGCGGCGGAGCTTTAAAGTGGGTGAAAGCTCCCCGGTGGCCGGACTCCACTCGTCGCAGACCAGCCGGAAACGCTTGATCTCCTCATGCTGGCCGAGTGTCTTGTTGATCAGAATCACCTCCTGCTGAATTTTCGCCATCACCTCCGGGATCAGCACCAGCTCCTTGTTGTTCTCAAAATGAATGTGGTTTTCGGCGCACCAGTCGTGCAACAGCACAAAATTGGGGGAAATCAGCGCAGAAGCGAATTTTTCACCGGCACCGATGACCATCGCCTGCTCAATCAGCTCCGAAGCCTTCAGTTTGTTCTCAATCATCTGGGGGGCAATGTATTTCCCTCCCGAAAGCTTGAACATCTCCTTCTTCCGGTCGGTGATCTTTAAATATTTGCCGTCCTCAAAGGTGCCAATGTCGCCCGTGTGGAACCATCCTTCTTCGTCGATCACCTCGGCGGTCATCTCGGGCGATTTGTAGTAGCCCATCATGACGCCGGGCCCTTTGCAGAGGATCTCCCCATCGTCGGCAATCTTCACCGTAAATCCCTCCAGGACTGTTCCCACGGTGCCGATTTTCATCTCTTTGGTGGCCGGATTGTTCACCGAAATCACAGGGGAAGTCTCCGTCAGCCCGTACCCTTCGATGTTCAGCATCCCCGCCATGCCCAACGTCCGGGCAATTCGCGGCTGCAACGACGCACCGCCCGAAACGGCGTACACGATGTTACCCCCCAGGGCGGCCCGCCACTTGGAATAGATCAGCCTGTCGGCGATGGCAATCTTCAACCGCAGCCAGGGAGAATAGGTTTTATTGTATTCAAAATGGTGCGTCAGCCTCAGCGCCCAGAAATAGAGTGACTTCTTGACACCCGTCAGCTCCTTCCCCTTGGCCACGAACCCGTCATACACCCGCTCGAGCAACCGGGGCACCGAGTTGAACATGTGGGGTTTGATCTCTTTCAGCGACGAGATGATTTGTCCCAGGTTGCCCACATAATAGATCCCCATCCCCTTGTACTGAAAGTGATAATTCACGCTCCGCTCATACACATGGCATAACGGGAGGAAACTGATCGCACAGTGCTCCTTACCCAGAAAGTGCATTTTGGCATGTGACGTAAAATTGGAAACCAGGTTGCGGTGCGACAACATCACCCCCTTGGGAACCCCCGTCGTGCCCGACGTATAGATGATGGTGGCCAGTTCTTCGGGATCCACGGAAGCCATGATCTCCTTCAGCTTCGGCGTCAGCGCCTCCCGGTGGTCATCACCGGCGTTCATGATCTCCTCATAAAAACGGGCCCCTTCCACCTCTTCAAAAGTATAGATCACCTTCACCGAAGGAATACGCTCCACCACCGGCTTCAGTTTCTCATACAATTTCGCATCACCCGCGATCAGAAACTTAGCCTCCGAATGTTTCAGGATGTAACTGTACTCATCTTCCCCGATGGTAGGATAAATGGGCACATGCACGGCCCCGGCCATCGCCAGACCCATGTCGGCAAAATTCCACTCGGGACGGTTGGTGGTCACCGTGGCCACCTTATCCCCTTTCCCGATCCCCATGGAGAGCAATCCCAGGGCAAACCGGTACGAATGCCGGTAATATTCCTCCGTGGAATAGGTGTACCATTCGTCTCCCTTTTTACCTCCCAGTGCATCGGGCCGGGGAAATTCATTCATGATGCGTTCGAGGATGTCAAATGTGCGGGTAACTGTTGTGCTCATAGTACGAAATTTTTTCAAGTTGCAAATATAAGTATTCACGCTTGAGGGTTAAACCATTACAGGTTTTGAACAGCAGTCCGTAATTATTTGAATAGATTATAAATAACGATCAAGCGCCTGTAATTCAGGCGCTTGATCAAAATTGTTTTGAATAATTTATCGTAAAGTTCTACTGTTCCGTCACGAAGGCGGTTGCTTTGGCGATGGCGGCAGCCAATCCGGCGGCCTCTTTTCCTCCTGCCGTGGCATAGAAAGGCTGTCCTCCCCCGCCCCCTTTGATCTCCTTGCCGGCTTCCCTGACGATCTTGCCCGCATCGAGTCCTTTGGCTTTCACCACCTCATCGGAAATCATCACCGTGAGCAAAGGCTTGCCATCGATTTCGGCACCCAGGACCAGGAAAAGATCAGAAATCTCACCTCTTAACTGGTACGCCAAATCTTTCACCGCTTGCGCGGAAGCTGTTTTAACCTGTGCAGCGATCAGGCTGACTTCACCAACCCTGGTTACCGACTGCTTCAGCTCTTCCTTGATGACGGCGGTTTCCCGTTTTTCGTACTCCCCGATCTGCTTGCGGAGCCTTTCATTTTCTTCCATCAGCGCCGTAAGGGAATCCTTCAGGGGGGTCTGCTGTCCGGTGAGTGCCCTCGCTTCGGCCAGTTCGTGAAGTTTCTCCCTGATGAATTCGTCGGCTTTATCGCCCGTGATGGCTTCGATCCGGCGCACCCCGGCTGAAATGGCGCTCTCGGAGAGGATGATGAAATTGCCGATTTGTCCGGTGGCATGTACATGGGTTCCCCCGCACAGCTCAATGGACTCCCCGAAGCGGATTACCCGCACCGTGTCGCCATATTTTTCGCCGAAAAGGGCGATGGCTCCCATTTCCGCAGCTTCTCCAAAGGGCACGTCCTCGAGTGCTTCCTGGGATAGGTTACTTCGGATCATCGCGTTCACCTGCTTCTGTACCTCCGCCAGCTCTTCAGCGGTCATTTTTCCAAAATGGGAAAAATCAAAACGGAGATAGTCGGGGTGCACAAGCGACCCTTTCTGCTCCACGTGGGTACCCAGCACTTCGCGCAAGGCGTGGTCGAGGAGGTGGGTAGCCGTATGGTTGCAGGCAGTCTTCCGCCGCTGGCTTTCATGGACAACCGCCTTCACCGGCGCCGCCACATCAGCCGGCAACTCCTCAGTGATGTGCACGATCAGGTTATTTTCCTTGCGTGTATCATTCACGCGCACCTTCTGCCGGCCGCTTTCCAGATACCCCGTATCTCCCACTTGTCCTCCTGATTCAGCATAAAAGGGAGTTTTTTCCAGCACCACCTGAAAGAAATGCTTGTTTTTCTGGCTAACCCGGCGGTAGCGGGCAATTCGCGTCTCCGTCACGGCCTCAAGGTAACCCGTGAATTCCACTTTCCCGGCAGGGACCACTTCTACCCAGTCGTCAGTTTCCTGAACCGCTGCATTCCGGGAACGCTCCTTCTGTACCTGCATTTCCCGGTTAAATCCGTCCGCGTCGACGGTCATTCCCTTTTCACGGGCAATAAGTTGGGTCAGGTCAAGGGGAAAGCCATAAGTATCGTAGAGCAGGAAGGCATCCTTTCCCGAGATCTCCGTGGCACCTTCTGCGGAAGCCCTGTCCATCAGCTGCTCCAGCAACCTGATGCCGGTATCGAGGGTACGGAGGAAAGACTCCTCTTCCTCATGGATTACCTTTTCGATAAGCGACTGCTGGGCTGCCAGTTCGGGGAAGGCCTCACCCATGGTCTGGCGCAGGGTATCCACCAGCCTGCACATAAAAGGCTCCCTGAAGTTCAGGAAGGTATACCCATAACGCACCGCCCTGCGCAGAATCCTGCGGATGACGTATCCCGCCTTGTTGTTCGACGGAAGCTGTCCGTCGGCGATGGCAAAGGATACTGCCCTCAGGTGGTCGGCGATCACCCGCATGGCGATGTCCTCCTTCGGATCATTCCCATACTTGCGGCCGCTCAGCACGGCAATTTCGGAAATGATATTCTGGAAAATATCGGTGTCGTAATTCGATTTTTTTCCCTGGACGACCATACAGAGCCTTTCGAAGCCCATGCCGGTGTCGACGTGGCTCGCCGGCAGCGGTTCCAACTGTCCGTTGGCCTTGCGGTTGTACTGGATAAACACCAGGTTCCAGATTTCAATCACCTGGGGATGGTCACGGTTCACCAGCTCATGTCCGGGTACTTTGCCCCGATCTTCCTCGTCACGGATATCGACATGGATTTCGGAACAGGGTCCGCAGGGACCGCTGTCTCCCATCTCCCAGAAGTTGTCCTTTTTGTTGCCGTTCAGGATCCTTCCCGCAGGAAGGTATTGCTCCCAAAGCCAGGCTGCTTCATCATCCCGCTTCAGCGACTCAGAGGCATCACCCTCGAAAACCGTAGCATAGAGCCGGTCGGCCGGGATCTTCAACCGTCCGTGAAGCAGTTCCCATGCCCAGTCGATGGCTTCCTTCTTGAAATAGTCGCCAAATGACCAGTTCCCCAACATCTCGAACATGGTATGGTGGTAAGTGTCAAGACCTACTTCTTCCAGGTCGTTGTGTTTTCCCGACACCCGCAGGCATTTTTGGGTATCGGCCACACGCGGCCATCTTGACGGTTCGTTGCCCAGAAAAATATCCTTGAACTGGTTCATCCCTGCATTGGTGAACATCAGCGTTGGATCATTCTTCACCACCATGGGAGCTGATTGCACTATCTGATGTTCTTTTTCTGCAAAAAAACCCAGAAACGCCGACCGTATTTCCTTAGAATTCATCATTTTATTCTTATCGTTGATCTTATAAAGATTGTTAAAAAATATTAAAGAGCAGGTAAGGAAAGTGATCCGGAACTGATAATCATTACTTTTGCTCCTTATTTTATCGATTTTTCAAAGAAATTGTGCAAATTTATGCGAAATAATTAATTCCGGGGAATACGGGATTAAAATTTAGTAAACCTTAATATGGCCAAAAGAAAGTATCGTTTTAACCCGGAAACATTGAGTTATGAAGAACACGGTGTTTCCTTCAAAGAACAGTTTACCCGATTTTTAGCCTATTTTTCAAGCAGCATGGCTTTTGCCGTGGTTTTCGTGATTGTGATCATCAATTTTTATGAAACGCCCAACTCCAAAACCATCAAACGGGAAAATCAACGTCTGCTCACCCAGTACAAACTGATGCAAAAAGATCTGGAAACCATCGAAAATGTGTTACAGGATCTGCAACAACGTGACGACAACATTTACAGGGTCATTTTTGAGACGGAACCCATTCCCTCCTCGATAAGGAATGCCGGTTTCGGAGGATCGAACAAATATGGTCACCTGGAGAATATGGACAATAACGAATTGGTGATCAACACGGCCAGGCGGCTTGACATACTCGCAAAACAAGCATATGTCCAGTCAAAATCATTAGACGAGGTTTTAAAACTTGCGATGGACAAGGAGAAAATGCTGGCCTCAATCCCCTCAATTCAACCCGTTTCAAACAAAGACCTGAAACAAACAGCCTCCGGATGGGGATTCCGGATCCATCCGATTTACAAGATCAGGAAATTTCATTATGGCATGGATTTCACCGCTCCCACGGGGACCGAAATATATTCCACGGGAGACGGAGTAGTGGATGAAGTAACTTCAGAACATTCGGGTTACGGCAATCTGGTATCCGTCAATCATGGATTCGGATATAAAACTGTATATGCCCACCTGAGCAGGTTTAACGTCAGACCTGGTCAAAAGGTTAAAAGGGGTGAAGTGATCGGATTCGTCGGAAGCACCGGAACCTCTACAGCTCCTCATCTTCATTACGAAGTCCACAAAAACGGAGAGCCTGTGAATCCCCAGTATTTCTATTACATGGATCTTACGCCGCAGGAATACGAACGGATGATTGCCCTCTCCTCGAATATGGGACAGAGTTTCGACTAGAAAGTGCCATACAAGGAACCCAAAATAGAAAAGATTTACTTCAGCATCAGCGAAGTGGCTGAGATGCTGGGTGTCAATGCTTCCCTGATCCGGTTCTGGGACAAGGAGTTTGCCATACTTAAGCTTCAAAAAAACAAAAAGGGAAACCGCCTTTTCACAAAGGAGGATATACAGCAACTCAGGGTAATTCACCACCTGGTAAAGGAAAAGGGAATGACATTGAAAGGGGCCCAGTCTCTATTGCAAAAAAACAGGGAAGGCACCACCAAAACCGGGGAAGTGGTCGAGCGGCTCATCCACATCAGGCAGCAGCTCGCCGACATCCGGAAAGAACTGGGTGAGGAGGAGACTTAGAGACGAAGGGACGGAGAGACGGAGAGATCCAGGGAATCAGTAACTCAGAGACCATCCCTTCTCCTGGTGGAGTTTCAAAACAGGAATTAACCACAAAGTAGCTACTAATTAGCATCCTGATATATAGTCACTTAAGACTTACGACTCATGCTGATGTTCTGATATTCTGACATTCTGACATTCTAATATTCAAACATGGCCTTATCCGTAACGATATCTGAAGTGGTCAAGACGCTTGAACAGCTGGCGCCGCCTGTTCTGCAGGAGGGCTATGACAACGCAGGAATCCAGTGCGGCGACGCTGCGGCGTCGGTCACAGGGGTGCTTATCACCCTGGACATCACCCCTGAGGTGGTCGATGAGGCCATTGCCACCGGCTGCAACCTGATCGTCGCCCACCATCCCGTGATCTTCGGGGGAATCAAAAAAATCACCGGGGGCACCGCCACAGGAAGGGTGCTGATGAAGGCCATCAGTCACGGCATCACACTCTATGCCGCGCATACCAACCTCGACAACGTCACCGGCGGTGTCAACACCATGATTGCCCGCAAACTGGGACTTCGCCATGCCCGCATTCTGCAGCCACTGAAAGGAAAACTCTGCAAGCTGGTCACATTCGTGCCCCCCAGCCACCTCCACCGGGTGAGGGAAGCCCTTTGGTCAGCCGGGGCCGGTCATATCGGCCAATACGACCAATGCAGTTTTAACGCCTCCGGAACGGGCACCTTTCGTGGCGGAGAGGAGAGCCGGCCTTTTACAGGCCAGCCGGGGGTCCTTAGCCAGGAACCCGAAATCCGCACCGAAACCATTTTCCCCGCCTGGAAAGAGGAGGAGATCGTAGCAGCCCTGCTGGCCAGTCACCCCTATGAAGAGGTGGCCTATGACCTCCATCCCCTGGCCAACGAATGGGCAACCGTAGGTGCGGGACTCACCGGTGAACTGCCGGAACCTGTGACAGAAGCTGCATTTCTGGAACATCTGAAACAAACATTCGGTATTCCGGTCGTACGCCACTCCCCACTGCTTCAGAAACCCGTCACCAAGGTAGCCCTGTGCGGAGGTGCCGGCTCATTCCTCCTGAAAGAGGCAATCGCTTCCGGGTCCCAGTTTTTCATCACAGGTGACATCAAATACCACCAGTTTTTTGAACCTGCAGGAAAGATTGTGATGGCCGATATCGGACATTTTGAAAGTGAGCAATTTACCAGAGAACTTTTTATTGAATTACTTATAAAAAAATTCTCTACATTTGCAGTCCGTTTATCGACGGTAAGAACCAATCCGGTTGGATATTACCTGTAAATGCAACTAGTTTAAAATTAACTGAATATAGTTATGAGTACTCAATTTTCCAGAGTAGAAGAAAAAGAAGTTTCCATTGAAGAAAAGCTACGGGCACTCTATGAATTGCAAAGTGTGGTCTCCGCGATTGACAAGATCAAAGTTCTCCGGGGTGAACTGCCCCTTGAAGTGCAGGACCTTGAAGATGAAATTGCAGGTCTGAAAACCAGGCTCCATAACCTGGATGATGAAATTAAAGGAATTGAGACCGCTATCGCCAACAAAAAAATTGCCATCAGGGAATCACAAACACTGATTACCAAATATACGGAACAACAGAACAATGTCCGTAATAACAGGGAGTTTGACTCATTGGCAAAAGAGATCGAGTTCCAGAATCTGGAAATCCAGTTGTCAGAAAAACGGATCAAGGAGTTCACTGCTGATATGACGGCAAAAAAGGAAATTATTGCCACCTCAAAAACACTGCTTAACGAGCGGATTGATGACCTTAGCCGGAAAAATAAGGAGTTGGAAGAGATTACCGAAGAGACCCAGATCGAAGAAGAAAAGCTGAAAGCCAAAGCCGAAAAAATCGAATTCTTCATCGAACCCAGGTTGCTTACTGCTTTCAAGAGAATTCGCAAGAATGCCCGTAACGGCCTTGCTGTGGTCACCATTCAGCGCGATGCCTGCGGAGGATGCTTTAACAAAATTCCCCCCCAGCGGCAGCTCGATATCGCCAGCCGGAAAAAAATCATCGTGTGCGAATACTGCGGCCGTGTCCTGGTCGATGAAAAAATTGACCAGCTTCCCGAGGAAGTATAACCGAAGGTTAACCACAACGACACAGAGGAAGGCACAGCGGACACAACGAATCATTCTTGACTTCGTGCCCTTGTCTTACTTGGTGTCCCTTGTGTAATCATTGTGTCATTGTGGTTATTTTACGCCCGATTCCCCATGGAATCGCAGGTTAACACCATAAATCACAAATACACAATTTAAATCAATTACCATGAAAAAAGTAACACTCGCATTCATAGCGCTATTTTTTGTCCTGGGAATCTCAGCCCAGGAAGTGAAAGACACCACTTACTGGAAAAGAAACGGAGATTTCACACTCAACTTCAGCCAGGTATCTTTTTCCAACTGGTCTGCCGGGGGTAAAAATTCCGTGTCGGGAGTTGCCCTTTACAATTATGCGGCCAACTATCTGAAAGACAGGACAAGCTGGGACAACAGCCTCAACCTGGGGTATGGCCTTCTGAAAGAAGGATCCAATGAACTGATCAAATCGGAAGACAAAATGGAGTTTAACTCCAAGGCCGGATACAGGATGACACCAGAGAGCAAATGGTTCTACAGCGGTTTACTCGGTTTCAGGTCCCAGTTTGCCAACGGGTACAAATACACAGACAACCAACCCGACATCAAAACTTCGGGCTTGTTTGCACCGGCCTACCTCACTTTTGCCGTGGGTGCAGACTATAAACCCAACGACAAATTCTCCCTTTTTCTCTCCCCGCTCGGAACAAAGCTTACCTTTGTGGCCGACGACGAATTAACCAGCCGCTTCGGACTGGAAGAAGGTAAAAACATGCGTGCCGAAATGGGCGGATCCCTCCGGTCGGAACTAAAACTCCCGATTGCCAACAATGTGGACTTGGTTACCGCTTTGGGACTCTTCTCCAACTACCTCGACAAACCGCAAAACATCGACGTGAACTGGGACCTCAGGGTGAATATGAAAATCAACAAATACCTTTCAGCGAACCTGATCACCAACATGATCTACGACGACAACATCGAAATCGACGGAAAGAACAGCTTTGTGCAGTGGAAACAGCTCTTCGGCGTAGGATTCAGTTACAAATTCTGATTCCCTTTGAAAATATAACAGTAAAGGCTGCCCTGGTTGGCAGCCTTTTTTTATCCTATCATTAAATCAACCCGTTGATGTCAATTTATTACTTCTATATTTGACAATCCTGTTTTTTATAACTATAATTGCAGAATCTATATAAAAAAAGATGAAAGGCACACAAATCCATCACAGGCATCATCATGGAACACTGTCCGTTGGCAGGCCGTAGGTGTTTGGTTGGAACTTGCTGAAGATACAAACCTGAAGGCTTACCATGATTGGTAGGCCTTTTTTTATGAATACGATTTATGCAGGAAACATTGAGAATTGCAATTCAGGCTAAAGGCCGGTTAAATGAAGGATCGGTAAAATTAATGGAAGAGGCGGGGATCAGTCTGGTGATCGGGCGTCGCAACCTGATATCGCCGGCGGTGAATTTCCCCATGGAGGTATTGTATCTGCGTGATGACGACATTCCGCAGACGGTGGCCTACGGAGCTGCCGATGTGGGGATTGTGGGAGAAAACGAAGTATTGGAGCGCCGCGAAGATGTGGTGATCGCCAAAAGGCTGGGATTCAGCCGCTGCCGGCTTTCCCTGGCGATTCCGCAACAGACGGATTATCACGGGAAGGAGTGGTTCAACGGCCGGAAAATCGCTACCTCGTATCCGGCGATCCTGGGTCGTTGGCTTGCCGAAAACGGCATTACCTCGGAGATCCACGTCATTAATGGTTCTGTGGAGATCTCCCCCGGCATTGGACTTTCCGACGCCATTTTCGACATTGTGAGTTCCGGGTCGACACTGGTGAGCAATCGTCTCACCGAGGTGGAAACGGTCGTTACGTCAGAAGCGGTGCTAATCGCCAACAAGGAGCTCTCCCCCGCAAAAACTGAGATTCTGGAGGATTTGATTTTCAGATTGGAATCGGTGCAGCGTGCCGAAGGAAAAAAATACATCCTTCTGAACGCCCCCAACGCGAAAATCGCTGAAATTTCGGCCATCCTTCCGGGAATGAAAAGTCCCACCGTGATGCCCCTTGCCGAAGAAGGTTGGAGTTCAGTCCATTCGGTGATCAGTGAGTCAGGATTTTGGGACGTGATCGGTAGGTTGAAAAAAGCCGGTGCCGAGGGAATTCTTGTGGTTCCCATCGAGAAAATGATCTTTTGAGCCCATCGGGGGCAACAGATAAAACAGGGTGAAAACAATTTAAAGGGGATAATATGAAGGTATATGATCGGCCAGACCGGAGCCAGTGGCCCGAAATTCTGAAGCGGCCGTTGCTCGATGTTTCCGAACTGTCGGCCACGGTGGGAGGATTGCTGAACACCATCAGGCTGCGGGGAGAAGAAGCGCTCAGGGAGCTGACCCTCCGTTTCGACGGGGTCGCTGTAGAGCAGTGGGAGGTGACATCCGCCGAAATAGAGCGTGCTGAGGAGCAGACTTCTCCGGAACTGAAAGAGGCCATGGCCCGTGCTGCGGAGAATATCGCCACTTTTCACAGGGCGCAGCTTCAGCCGGTCTCCAAGATGGAGACCATGCCGGGGGTGTGGTGCTGGCAGAAGCCTGTAGCCATCGAAAGGGTAGGTTTGTATATTCCCGGGGGGAGTGCGCCTCTCTTTTCCACGGTGCTGATGCTGGGGGTTCCTGCGCGGCTGGCGGGATGCCGGGAGATCATCCTCTGCACGCCTCCCGGGCGTGACGGCACCATTCCTCCGGCCATTCTTACGGCCGCCCGCCTTGCCGGGGTACACCGTGTTTTCCGGCTGGGCGGGGTGCAGGCCATCGGAGCCATGGCCTATGGAGTGGTGACCCCGAAGGTCGACAAGATCTTCGGTCCCGGCAACCAGTATGTCATGGCTGCCAAACAGCTGGTGAGCCTCAGTGATGTGGCCGTCGACATGCCCGCAGGTCCCTCCGAGGTGGCCATCATGGCCGACGAATTTTCCGAAGCGGCATTTGTGGCCGCCGACCTGCTCTCGCAGGCGGAACACGGTCCCGACAGCCAGGTACTGCTGCTCCTTCGGGGAAACAGGATGCTCCCGGAAATCGAAGCGGAACTCGCCAAACAGCTGGAACGGCTTCCCCGCAGGGAGATCGCGGCAAAAGCCCTGGAAAACAGCAGAATCGTCATCTTCGACAGCGATGAGGAGATGGTCGGCCTGATCAACCAGTATGCCCCGGAGCACCTGATCATCGCCACGGGCAATTACAGCACCCTGGCCCCCCTGGTGACCCATGCCGGGTCGGTGTTTCTGGGAAATTACACGCCCGAGAGCGCCGGGGACTATGCCTCTGGGCCCAACCACACCCTGCCCACCAACGGATGGGCCCGCTCCTTCAGCGGGGTGAACATGGACAGCTTCGTGCGAAAAATCACCTTCCAGGAGATCACCAACACGGGACTGAAAAACCTGGGACCCGTGGTGGAGGTCATGGCTGCCGCCGAAGAGCTCGAAGCCCACAGGAATGCCGTGACCCTCAGACTGGAATATCTGAAGAAGATAGGAAGGTAACGGATGGGATGGGGTTTCAGACCTACACTTCCTCGTTTGAGGTCCGCTTCCCCGTAATAAATCAGTATGTACAAATGCAAACCAGAATAACATGGATTTAACACAATGGGCCAGGCCCAACATCCTCCGGTTAAAACCCTACTCCTCAGCGCGAGATGAGTATTCGGGGGAGGCCATGGTCTTCCTCGATGCCAATGAAAACCCCTGGAACCAGCCCTGGAACCGTTATCCCGATCCTTTGCAGAGGGTTCTCAAAAACAGGGTAGCGGAAATCAAGCATATCGATCCCTCCTCTATTTTCCTGGGAAACGGGAGCGATGAGCCCATCGATTTGCTGATCAGAATTTTCTGTGTGCCGGGCGTCCACCACATCGTTCAGATAGAGCCCACATACGGCATGTACGCGGTGGCTGCCGGCATCAACAATACCGGCGTGACCGGGGTTCCCCTGGGCGAAGGGTATCAGCTCGACAGCGCCGCGATTCTGAAGGCTGTCAATGACCAAACCCGGATTATCTTTCTCTGTTCCCCCAACAATCCAACCGGCAACGCCCTCGATGGCCGTGAGATCGAAAAAGTGATCACAGGATTCAAAGGCCCCGTGGTGGTCGATGAGGCCTATGTGGACTTCTCCTCAAAGGGATCGCTGTTGTCGCGACTGGGGGAATTTCCCAACCTGGTGATTCTGCAGACTTTTTCCAAAGCCTGGGGAATGGCGGGGCTCCGCCTGGGAATGGCCTTTGCCTGTCAGGAAATCATCGCCCTGATGAACCGCATCAAATATCCCTATAACCTGAGCAGCCTGACGCAGAAAACAGCCCTGGAGCTTCTCTCAGACAGCGGGAAAACCCGGGAATGGGTGAAGAGCCTGCTGGAACAACGAGAATGGCTTGCCGGAGAGCTGAAGAAGATAGGATGCGTAGAGAAGGTCTTTCCCTCCGATGCCAACTTTTTGCTGGTCAGGGTAAAAGGAGCCAGGGCCATTTATGACAGCCTCACCGCCCGGGGCATCATCGTCAGGGACCGCTCGCGCATCGTTTTGTGCCAGGAAAGCCTGCGCATTACCGTCGGAACATCCGAAGAAAACGAGATGCTTTTAAAAGAGATTAAATTGTTGTAAATCAAATAATAAGGAATAAATAGTAGTTTGTAATGAAGAAAGCTATTTTCCTGGATCGGGACGGCACCATGATCGTGGAGCCTCCTGACGATTTTCAGATCGACACCCTGGAAAAGCTGGAGCTGCTGCCGGGGGTGATCCGCAA
>CAYYJE010000039.1:0-26557 GCA_964472165.1 uncultured Prolixibacteraceae bacterium
TAACCACAAAGACACAGGGGGAGACACAAAGGACACAATGGATACAGGTAAATATACTTTTGTGTCCCCTGTGTTTTACTTCGTGTCACGGTGGTTAAAAATTTACCCTTATTTTTCGGAGAGATACCTTTCCGCGTCGATTGCGGCCATGCACCCTGTACCGGCGGCAGTAACCGCCTGGCGGTAGTGGGGATCCTGCACATCGCCGCAGGCGAAGACCCCGGGGACTTTGGTTTTCGTGGATCCGGGAACCGTCTGGATGTACCCCACCGGGTCGCGGTCGAGGTATTCGGCGAAGATTTCCGAGTTGGGGGTATGGCCGATAGCCAGGAAAAAGCCGTCGATCTTGATTTTCACTTCCTTTTCGCCCGGTTCCCCCAGGTTCTTCACCAGGGTGGCGCCTTCGACCACGCCGTCGCCAAAGAGACCTTTGGTCTGGTGCTTCCAGAGGATTTCGATATTGGGAGTTTTACTGACCCTTTCAGCCATCACCCGGGACGCACGGAGTACGTCGCGGCGGACGATCAGGTAGACCTTACGGCAGAGGCCTGCCAGGTACATGGCTTCCTCGGCGGCGGTATCCCCTCCCCCAACGACAGCCACATCCTTACCCCGGTAGAAAAAGCCGTCGCAGGTGGCGCAGGCGGAAACACCGCCGCCAGCATACTTCTTTTCATCTTCCAGACCCAGGTATTTCGCAGTGGCGCCGGTGGCAATAATCACCGTTTCGGCTTCTATCAGGTGGGTATCGTCGATCCATACCTTGTGGACGGGATCTGAAAACTCCACTTTTGTGGCCATTCCCCAGCGGACGTCGGTCCCGAAGCGGGTCGCCTGGGCTTTCAGGTCTTCCATCATCACCGGACCGGTCACCCCCTGCGGATACCCCGGAAAGTTCTCCACTTCGGTGGTGGTGGTAAGCTGTCCCCCGGGCTGAAGTCCTTCGTACATCACCGGACTGAGGTTGGCACGAGCGGCATAGATGGCCGCCGTGTAACCGGCCGGACCGGAACCTATGATCAGGCATTTCACTTTTTCCGCCGCCACTTCCGTGACAGATTCCTGTTTGTTTTCCGTGAGATTGAGTGATTTGAACATATTTATAAAGTTTTGATTTCCGGGTGCAAAAATAAAGAACAAAATAGAAATAAAAATACTAAAATATTATAGATTAAAAGATTATGGACAAAAATCGGAAAGACAATAAGAAAAATGACCAAACAGTCTGACAGAGAAGATTTCAGGCTAAAAAGCGTGAAATAAAAAGTGGAATTTATGTATTTACGTTCAAAATAATTGTATAACTTTATTCGGTTCTAAGCTGTCGTCTTGCCGGCCGTTTACTGTTTTTGCTGCGACAAACCTAACAAACTCATGACTCCAACCATTCAGTTTATATTATCATGTGCCACATCCCGGGCACCATAGCGCAGGTGATTCAGGATTCTTCCAGAGATAAGTGAACATAATACTGAATCGTTTTTAACAACTCATTACCAATTTAAACAATCCATCTTATGAAAGAAAATCCAATGCCTGGCGATTCCGTAAGGATAGTACAGTGTAGCAGCAAACGGTTATTCCGTTTGCCAGTAGTGGTATTTACAGTGTTCTTCTTTTGTTTTCAGTTGCTTTCAGGTTTGGTTTCCGGTCAGGGGGGACAAATCTCGGGGAAAGTAACAGGAGCCGATGGACTGCCTCTTCCCGGAGTTTCCATTGTTGTAAAAGGAACAACAGTGGGAACAGTCACCGATTCGGATGGCAACTTTAGCATGGCCCTTCCTGCCAGTGCACAAACACTTGTTTTCTCCTTTGTGGGCATGCACATTCAGGAAGTTCCCATCGGGAGCAGGGTTCTTTTTAACGTTCAGATGAATGAAGAAGCCATCGGTGTGGACGAAGTGGTCGTTGTGGGCTATGGAGTTCAGAAAAAAGCCAATCTTACCGGGGCCGTGGACCAGGTTTCCAGTGAAGTTTTCGAAAACAGGCCGATTTCCAATGCCACCCAGGCATTGAAAGGCGCCATACCCAACCTGAACATCACACTTCTTGACGGGAAACCGACAGCCGCACCAAGTTACAATATACGGGGTACGACATCCATCGGCCAAGGCGGAAGTGCCCTGATCCTGATTGACGGTGTGGAAGGCGATCCCAGCCTGCTTAATCCCAACGACATAGAAAGCGTTTCGGTGCTGAAAGATGCAGCATCTGCTGCAATTTACGGGGCAAGAGGGGCATTCGGAGTAGTGCTGATCACCACGAAGAATCCCTCGAAAGGAAAAACCCAGGTGACTGTCTCGTCCAACTATTCCACGAAAAAGCCCATCGCCCTGCCCGATTTTGTTACCGACGGGTATACTTACGTGAGCATGTTTGTGGCAGCCTTTCTGAATGGTGATGGTTCATTCCCTCAAAATATCAACAAAACGCAGAAAGTCTCACAGGCATACCTCGATGCCTTTAAAGCCAAGGTAGATTCGGGAGAACCGTATGAACAAATTGAGATCAACCCTGCAAACGGCGAATATGTGTATTACGGGAGCACCGACTGGTACGGTCTGCTGTACAAAAAATCGATCGGAGCCCTGGAAAACAACATCTCGATTACCGGCAGCGGAGAAAAAATCTCATACATGATCTCAGGAAGGACTATGGACCAGAACGGGCTATTTCGCTATAATTCCGACGATTACAAGATGAAAAACATCAGGGCTAAAGGTTCCATCCAGATTTTTCCCTGGCTGGAAGTGACAAACAACTCTGATTATTCCGAGATGTTCTATCACAATCCCATGAACGTGGGCGAAGGCAGCGGGATTTGGAGAAACATCGCAGATGAAGGGCACCCGAGCGTCCCCATGTTCAATCCCGATGGAAGCCTGACAATGACAGCGGTTTACACTGTGGGCGATCTTTGGTACGGGAAGAATGGTATTGACACGAAGCGGAGGTTGCTGAAGAATACCACAGGCATGGCAGCCACTTTCTTTGATGACAAATTCAGGATTAAGAGTGACTTTACCTTCCAGAACACCGACGTGGGAATTAACCGCAAAAGGGTACAGGTTCCCTATAGCATCAAACCGGGTGCAGTTGCGTATGTAGGCACAACCACCAATGACCTGACATTTGAAAACCGGTCAACCAGTTATCTTGCAGCCAACATCTATACGGAATATGAAAATACTTTCTCCGATGCACACTTTCTGAAGTTTATGATAGGTTACAACTACGAGGAATCCACCTACAAGCGGCTTTCCGTCCAACGGAACGGGATCATCTACCCCGATGCCAACGACATCAACCTGACCCTCGGGCAATCCATCACCACCGGAGGAGGTTATGAGAAATGGGTCATTTTGGGCGGTTTTTCAAGGCTCAATTACTCTTTTAAAGACCGGTATCTTGTGGAAGTCAATACCAGGTACGACGGATCTTCCAAATTCCCTGAAAACCAAAGATTTGCATTATTTCCATCCATTTCAGCAGGTTGGAGGATATCCAACGAACCATTTTTTCAGGTCGATCCTGATATTCTCAGCGACCTGAAACTGAGGGCATCTTACGGCTCACTGGGGAACGGGAATATCGGTTCGTACGCCTACCTCGAACCTTTCAACATTTCCCAGTCGAGTATGCTGCTCAATGGAGTGAGACCTCAATACACCAGCCGCCCCAGTGTCATTCCCGACAACCTGACATGGGAGACTTCCACCACCGTAGACTTTGGGATCGATTTCTCTTTGCTGGCCAACAGGCTGCGGTTTGTGGGGGATTATTACAACCGGAAGACCACCGACATGTTTACCATTGGTCTTACCCTGCCTGCCGTCTTTGGTGCAACTCCGCCCAAAGGGAATTACGCCGACCTCAAAACCACAGGTTGGGAGTTTACGCTGTCGTGGCTCGACAATTTTAAAGCAGGAAACAAACCGCTCAACTATGGTATAAAATTCTCGCTTGCCGACAGCAAAGCGGTCATTTTGAAATACAATAATCCGGACAAACTCCTCACCGATTATTACGAAGGAATGGTAATCGGAGAAATCTGGGGATATGAGACCGAAGGATTTTTCACCGATGACGCGGATGTGGCTGCCCACGCCAAGCAGAGTCCTGAAATGAGGGCCTCACCGACCAACATCTGGTATGCGGGCGACATCAAGTTTAAGGACAGGAAACCTGACGGGTTCATAAACAGGGGAAAAAACACAGTGGATGATCCCGGTGACCGTTTTATTATCGGCAACAAATCGCCACGGTACACTTTCGGGATTAACCTGGATGCCGACTGGCATAATTTTTTCTTTTCAAGCTTTTTCCAGGGGGTTGGAAAACAGGATTGGTACCCGAGCACAGAGGCTGAATTCTTCTGGGGACAATACAACCGGCCGTATAACAACGTGCCAAAATTCCATATCGGGAATATGTGGACTCCGGACAACACGGACGCATATCTCCCGAGGACCATGTCGCGTGCAGCTTCAAATTCCACTACCAGAGAACTTGGTGTAGCACAAACCAAATACCTCCAGAACATTGCCTACATCAGGATGAGGAACATCCAGCTTGGGTATAGCCTGCCTTCCAGTATCACCTCGAAAATCAAAGCCAGCAATGTGAAAGTCTATTTTTCCGGCGAAAACCTCTGGGACTGGTCTCCGCTTTACAAACTTGTCAGGCACCTGGATGTGGAGAATGCCACTGTCTCTGACCAGGTATTTACGTCAAGCAATGCCGGTGATGGTTACAATTATCCCATGCTGAAGAGTTACACCTTTGGTTTGTCATTCACGTTCTAAAAATTACGATTATGAAAAAGCAATATTTGTGGTTTATCATCATCTCTCTTTTGGTTGCCGGCTGTGAACTGGAACAACTTCCGGAATCTACCACATCAAGGGCTGCGGTATTTGGAAGCGCCCAGGGGCTCGAACTTTATACCAACTCTTTCTATACCATGCTGCCCAACGGGAATGGAAGCACTACGCTGGATGCCATGTCAGATTATCTTGCCGTGAAGGAACTTCCGGCTTTTCTTCAGGCGGCATTTTCTGCAAACAACAGCTCAGGCTGGGATTGGGGAGACCTTCGGAATATCAACTATTTCCTGCAATACAATGCGGACCCGGTTGTCCCGACAACAGTAAGAAACAACTACAACGGAATCGCGAAATTCTTCAGGGCCTATTTTTATTTTGAGAAGGTAAAAAGATTCGGGGATGTTCCCTGGATCGGAAAACCGTTGAGTGTGAACGACACCCTGATCCTGTACGGAGGAAGAAACCCCAGAACACTTGTCATGGATTCAATATTGGCAGACATCAACTATGCCTGTGAAAACATTACGGCGACCAGTGATGCTTCGAGGAGCCTTGTCACCAAATATGTGGCCTATGCCCTGAAATCCAGAATTTGCCTTTTTGAGGGTACCTTCAGAAAATATCACACTGAACTGAGTCTTCAGGGTACTGCGAATGCATGGCTCACCGAGGCTGCCAATGCGGCAAAAGCGGTCATGGATGCAGGAACCTACTCCGTGTACACCGGTGCCGGGATCACCAGGTCGTACCGGACCCTGTTTACCAATACCACGCCTATCGCGGCTGAAGTGATGCTGGCAGCCGTAATGGACCTTACTTTAAATGAACTTCATGATGCCAACTGGGCATATACCAGCGGAACTTATTGGGTTAAAGGCAGCTTTATCCGAAGTTTCATCAACACCTACCTCATGGAAAACGGAACACCGTTTACAAATACGGCAGGGTGGCAAACCATGTTGTTTAAAGACGAGGTAAAAGGAAGGGACAAAAGGCTTCAGCAGACCATCCGCCTTGGAGATTATAAACGCATCAGCAATGGAGTCCTCATCCCCGGCCCTCCCCTCTTTTCATACACATTTACCGGTTATCAGCCAATTAAGTGGACACTTGACGATATGTATTATGATACCAGGGACCTGAACAACAATTCAGTGGCACTCTTCCGGTATGCAGAGGTGTTGTTGAATTATGCCGAGGCAAAAGCAGAACTTGGAACCCTTACAGATTCCGACTGGGCTGCGACAATTGGCAAACTCCGGTCCCGGGCAGGCATTTCCGGAGGGCTGAATACGCTCCCCACGGTTGTGGATCCTTATCTCAAGTCGACTTATTTCCCGGATATCAACAGTCCGGTTATCCTTGAAGTAAGGAGAGAAAGAGGCATTGAACTCTGTCTGGAAGGATTCCGGTTTCACGATATTGTGAGGTGGAAAAGAGGAGAACTCATGAAAATGGAATGGAATGGGTTTTATGTTCCCGAACTGAGAACTCCCATGGATCTAAACGAAGACGGCATTCTTGATGTGGTTTTCTACCAGGGTACCAAACCCTCTCCCGCCATTACAGGTGTGGAATATGTAAATGTATCACCGATGACCGGCACCAACCAGAACTCGCAAAGACTTAAGAACGACACCTACGGGGAGCTGACATGGATGAACAACCTGACCAGAAATTGGAGTGACAAACAATATTACTACCCGATTCCCGCGACAGACCTGATTACCAATCCCAATCTGGGACAAAATAACGGATGGTAATACCGACGCTTGTGCCTCATCGGCATAGGCAGTGTGTATCCGCATCCTTCGGTTCACTTCGTCACCCGGCGTATTTTTGTTTTGCCATCTGGCAGACCTGTCATCCTGATTTTCAGGAAAGGAATACCGGAACAGATATTTCTTTGCCATTATCGGGTTGTTCATTTTGTGGATTGTAAAAAAAGCGCTATTTTTGCGGTGATTTTGAGGTGTGGCGTCTCGACTCAGTCGAGAGTAGCGCCCACGTTCAGAATATAGTTTGATATTGTTTCGGGGTGTGGCGCAGTCTGGTAGCGTACGCGTCTGGGGGGCGTGGGGTCGCAAGTTCAAATCTTGTCACCCCGACAAATCAAAAAATCCTCGTTGCGACAGCAACGGGGATTTGTTTTTTCACCAGGACGACGGTAAACTTGTTTACAGGAGGACCGGGGGAAAAAACAAATCCCAGAGTGAGTGAAACGAACTACGGGGATTATTTGATTCAGGTCTACCCTCCCGCCGTGCAAGATTCACCGTCAGGTAAATCTTGACAAATTACTCTCCCGCGAATTTTATGAGCGCCGCATTGATCTACCTGCCGGAAAAGTTCGATTGATTGCCGGACGGCATTGAAGCACCCTCATGGCACAAAAAAGAGGATGCCGCCACATTCTGCGACACCCTCTTTATGGTTAACAATTGGGGTTATCAAATAAAACTGACCCGGCTATTCCCTGTACAAAACTTTGCCTGTCACACTTCTGTCACTATAGGTCAGCCTGTAAAGAAGCATTCCTGAAGTAACATTTTCAGGGACATACCTGATTCTCAACGTTTCCTCACTGGTGACCGTCCGGTCGAGCAGAATGGCTACCCTCGATCCGGTCATGTCAAAGATTTCCAGTCTTGCGGAGGCCGTTTCATTCAGCGCAAACTCGAAATTCAAAACTTCGGTGAAGGGATTAGGCCATGTTTTCACTGCGAGAGAGGCTTCATAACCGGAAGAACTCAGATCGGCCGACTTTTTGCCTGCAGGCTTGTGTATGATGACCGATCCGCCTCCGATGACAGTTGAGGGCAGGGCATTTTCTTCCACCAGCTCCAAATTGTTATCATACACGATGGTCCCGCCCTGATCCAGGTCCCAGATTTTAATCCGGAAGCGGTCTTCAGGCGTGCTTCCGCTGAGGGCACCGTCAACCACCGACACCAGGAAACCATAATTCCCTGTTCCGTTGATCGTTCCGACACCTTTGAACTGAGCCCTGGCACCCGAAATTACCAACCGCATGGCATCGTAGGATGTGCTGTTAAACTTCATGTTGCCGGCGTGGAAATGGAATTCGGTATGCCCCTCCGGAATGTTGTTTCCTTTTTTGTATTTTGCAACAAAACCAAAACTGGCCTTGCCCTCCAGTGCCGGATCGGCCTTATAGGCTCCTCCCGGCGACCAGATCCAGCCTCCGCCGGTGACAAATCCGCCATCCGGATCGTACACCGGAATGTAATCCGACAACAGGGAACAGCTGTTTCCACAGCCATCGGTAACAGTGAGTTCAATCCGGTAAACCCCGGGTTGGGCATAGCTATGGGAAGCAGTCAGTGCTTCCGGGGAAGTGCCCGTGGTAGCGGTGCCGTCGCCCCAGTTCCATACCACCTGTGCAACCGCTCCGTTGACGAGAGCGGTGGCTGTCGTCACGCTGTTCACCGGCTGCGGATCAAGAGGGGTGGTAAGAGAGAGAATGGAGATGCCCCCCTGGCAACCATCTTCACACGCCTGGGTATTGCAGGGCCGGTATTCCACCAACTCCCCGCAGGGCACACCACCGTTGGAGGCTTCCCTGAGGACGCTTCGTGTGCGGGTCTGCACGCCTCCGCCACAGACGACGCTGCAGTCGCTCCACTCACTCCACTCACTAAGCAGACAATCGACGGGCACCGGCGTGTCATCGCAGACGTCGCCCACCTGGTCGCCATCCGAATCAAGCTGATCGGGATTGTATGCCGTCGGACAATTGTCCGTTCCGTTGGGCACGTAGCCTGAAGGCTGTATGCAGGAGGTCATGCTGTTGCGGGGGTCGCCATAGCCATCGCCATCGGCATCGGCATACCAGGAGACGGTGTTCCCTTCAATCACGATTTCCTGGGTCTGGACAGATGCGTTTCCAGCCTCGTCGGTGAAGGTCCAGGCAATAACCATGGAGGTGGTGACCGGGAGGACCACCGCTGACACGCCCTCTATGGTGCCGCTGCAATTATCGGACGCCTGTGGCGGCGTCAGTAGTTCAAGGGTACAGGTTGCGGTGAGTTGCGGGAGCGTCTGTGCAACAGGTACCGGGCCTTCCGCGTCCCTGACTGTTACGGTCTGGGATACTTCCGTGGCTTTGTTTCCGGCAAGGTCAGCGGCACTCCACACGATGAGGGTTTCCCCCACAGGGAAGGGAGCATCAAGAGGCTGGCCGTCATTCCGGGTCGCGACGGCCGTGACCTCATCCTGGTTATCTGTTACTGCCGGGGGCATTAGGACCACCAGGGCACTGCACAATCCCGGATCGTTGTCCGCCAGAATATTCTCTGTCGCACCGATCACAGGGGCTTCCGAGTCCTGCGGCACATCGTCCACAGAAGTGGTGACTTCACCATTGGCGGTGGTAGGTACCAGGTAGCTCAGAATGGTCCCTCCGCTGAAAGCGTTGTATTCAAAAACCGAAAAATAATAAGGAGTGTTGGCCTTGAGTCCGGTCACGATGATGTTGTCGTCTTCCCCGTCGTAGACCACGAAATTGGCGGTTCCCAGCTCATCACCGGCTCCCAGGTAGCTGTTGTCGAGGTAGTTGACATCGTCCACAGGGTTGGCATCCACGGGGGAGCCTTCCCGCATAACGATGATCCGCTTCTGGCCGCTGCCGGGCAGCAGGTTGATCTGGAAGGAGTTTTTCGTGAGAAGGGTGGCCTCCAGCACCTGCGCATTTTCGCGGGGTGGTCCCAGGGAGGTGAATTTCCCGGTGGCGCCGGGGCGCAGAATCACCGGACCGGTGTTGCCGTTGAATTCATAAACCGCCACATGGTAAGTGGTGCCGCTCAGAAGCTGTATGATGGGAACATTGCTGCCCGTCCCCTTGTAAACGATGTAATTTCCGTCACCCAATTCACCGGTGCTGCCGAAATATTGGCTCCAGTGATAGTTCGTAGTATCCCGTGGGTCGACATTCACCGGGGAACCCATTTTTGCCACGACATACCGTCGATTGCCATTTCCGTTGGTCCAGGATACGGTTCCTGTTTCCGGAGTGATGGCGCTGAAAGCCAAATTGGAGGACTGTACCGTGGGGGCTGAAAGGGTCCACCCATCGGTTGAGTCGCACACCGACGTCAGGTAGTCGACATCCGTGCCGGTACCTCCGTATTCGAAGATTTTGAAATAATAACGGGTATTGGGATTCAGTCCTTCGGCATAGGTGTTGTAGCTGGCCCCGTTATAAATCACTTTCTGTCCGGGTGCAATTTCGGGAGCCAGGCGAAAGTTTTGATTGGCGATATAAACCACGCCATCAAAGGGGACCACGTCAACAGGCTCTCCCTGGCGGGCTACGATCACCCGGTTATCACCACCCCCAATGGACCACCCCAGGCGGAGGCTGTTCCCCTCGGGAACAGAAACTGTGAATTCGCTGGCGGGTGTGGGCGGTTCAAAGGTGATGGTGAAAGATCCCACCGCGGGATCGATCTGCTTATATACCGGCGCCTTAATCCCGTCATACTCAAATATGGAAAAATGATAGGTATTCCCAGGCTCCAGTCTTGACACATCGACATAAACGGAATCGTTTACCCTACCGGAATAAGTGGAACTGAAGACTACGCAACTCTCGCCGCTGGGCCCGATTCTGCTTCCTGAACCGAAATTGGCGGAAGCATTGTAGGTTTTAAGGTCCTGGGGCACCCCATCGACGGGCGCGTTTTGGCGCCCCAGGATCAGCCGTCGGGAACCGCTGCCCTCCTTGAAGAAAATCCGCAATTTGTCGAGAGTCAGCAATTTGAAGTGAATTCCGGAAGCGGAAACCACCGGGGTGACCAGCGTGGACCTCAATCCGCGCAGCACCTCGTCAATGAGGTAGCTGGAAATATCACCGGTCCCATTGTATTCCACAACCAGAAAATGGTAGATGGTGCCGATTTTCAGACTGTCGATATCGGCAAAATTTCCGGTACCCTCATAGACGATTTTCTCGCCGGGGGCCAGTTCGGGGGCGAGGTTAAACGCGCGGTTAAAAGTGTACTGCACCCCATTCTGAGGCATGGAAAGCGGAGCCTCCCCTTCGCGGGCGATCAGTATCCTGCGTTCACCATCCCCTTTTGTCCAGCTCACCCTCATGGAATTGCCCTCTACATTCGAAAAAGAGATCGACTTTGAAGGAATGGTGGGCGGCGGAGGCAGGTCGGTCCTGAATGAAAAGGTATCGGCACCGGCCACCTGGTATACTGGATAGTTATTCCCGTTGTATTCAAAGGCGGTCACATGATACTTCGTGTTCGGCTGAAGATAGACAGTGACCATGGAACCGGCATCGTTATAAATGACATAATTGCCATTCCCCACATTTCCGGTGGAGGAACCGTATAATGGCTGGAAACCGTATTTCGTATAATTGACCGGTGTGAAATCAACAGGAGCATCTTTCTTCATCACCAGTATCCTCCTGGATCCGTCACCCGGGGTAAAGGTGAGCGATGCCTGATAAGCCGCCACAACAGAAGTGTCGATATTTGTGACATTGATTGAAGGCGCAGGCAGGGTTCCGGTGCTGATGGAGGGATAGACACTTGTCAGGTAGCCGGTTTTAGATCCCGTACCGCTGTACTCGAAAACAGCAAAGTGGTATGTGGTGCTGTGCACCAGGTTGAGGACGGTAAAGTTGGTACCTGGTCCGTCAAAGACCACTTTATGACCGGGAGCCAATTCAGGGGCCAGGTTAAAATCGGAGGAGGCCTCATAATCGGTGCCGTTTTGCGGGAAAGCCGCCACCGGATCCCCTTCACGGGCGACGACGACCCTCCGGGTGCCGTTTCCGGCCGTCCACCTCAGGGAGATCCTGTCACCCTCGATAACCTGGGTAACCAGGTTAGAGGCGGCTACGGTGGGTTCAGGCAAAGTGGTGGCCGAGCCCCGCAATGGATTTGTAACCAGGTAAACAGGACCGGTGCTGCCATTGAATTCAAACAAGGCAAAATGGTAGGTGACCCCGGGATTCAAGTACGTGGCGGTAAATCCCGTCCCGCTCCCTTTGTAAAGAACCCTGTTTCCGTCACCGATGGTGGCGGCTTCGTTGCTGCCGTAATACCCCATCGCCGGATTGGCATAATAGGAGACCAGTTCTACTGGATTGGCATTCACCGGTCCCCCTTCCCTGCAAAGCACAATCACGGAGGCCCCGTCACCGCGGCTCCAGGTCACATCCATGTTGTTTCCCGTAATGTTGAGGGCCGAAAATGCCGAAGGCTGCACAGAGGGCGCAAACAATGTAAAAAGACTTCCCGACAGGTAGGAGGATGTCAGATACTCAGAAGTCAGTCCCGAACCATTGTATTCATAGTAAGCCACGAAATACTCGGTCTCCGGAATCAGATTTAACACCTGAAACGTTCCTGCAGCGCTGGATGCGTTGTTCACGACGAACTCCCCGGGAGCCAACTCCTGACCTTCGCCAAAGTTGCCGCTGGCCAGATAGTTGTTCCCATTGACAGGAACCGCCGTAACCGGGGAGCCCTGCTTCATGATGACCAAACGGCCCGTACCATTGCCCCGTTTGGCACCGATGATCATTGAATTTCCCTGCAAATTGGAGGAGGAGAGATTAGTGGCCGGAATAGTGGGTTCGGCAGCCCATCCGCACAATACCAAGAAAACCATGCACACCGACAAATAAAATTTTCTCATAACATCTTTTTTATGTCCGACTGGGCTACCCTCCCGGAAAGTCGCTCTCCGGCATGTCAACCACATTCGGAATGTGTAAATTGTTAACTATGCCGGCAAGGTAGGCTTCCGTAAGCAAAAAATAGGATGAAATGAGTGAACGGCGAATCAGGACAGATCAAAGGCCGTTTTGAATGAGTCTGACAATTTCTTCCCCGTCAGGCGGTGTGAATCCGGTCCGGGACCGGTGGCTAATCACGGTAAAGCCACTTTTTCCCTATCCTTGTGACGTTCGTCACCGACAAATGGCTCTTTGCCGCCTGGCTGCCTGCACAGTATCCCAGCAGAAGATTTTCCGGATCGGTAAAATGAATGGCCGTGTAGCAGTACCATCCATCGGGATCTGTTTCGATATTTTTCATTTTGTTCCAGGTTTTCCCTTCATCGTCTGAAACAGCCACAGTGAGGGGCGTTCTCTCCCCTTTTGTCTCAGCAACCGAGCCGTCGTTGTTGTTCCAGACCAATATCCAGTCGCCGGTTTCGGGAATTTTTTCTATGGTTGCAGGAGACAATGGAGAGACGATTTGGCTGGATTGAACAGGGCTCCAGGTTTCTCCCTGGTCCCCTGAAAACGAGAGATGCTGAAATCCTCCGCTGGCCCTTATATACATCATTATACGGCCGCTTTTCATCTCGATCACACCAGGTTCCTGTGTCACAACAGAGGTGGTATCAGGGACCTGACCACCGGCCTTCCAGCTGTTCCCATTGTCGTCGGAATAATAACAATAAAGGTCCGCCTTGTTCCTCCAGTCCGCTCCCGGGGTCCGGTGCAAAGCCACAGGCATCAGCAAACGGCCGTTGCGCAACTGGATAACCCGGTCGTTGTTCAACACGAAATAGCCTTTCCTGTCGGTAACACACGGGATAGGGTCACTCCAGGTTTCTGCTTCATCTTCCGATATCCGCATATAAGGAATACAATCCGTCCGGCTGTTTTTCTTCAGGTAAAACAATGCGATTTTACCGTTCTGTAAACGTAGCAAGGAGACCGACATTACATTCATGTCTCCCTCATTCTCCACAATTAACCGGTCTTCCCGACCCCAGCTCTTCCCTCCGTCGGCCGAAATGCGCCCGGCCAGATACGCAGGTGCATGGTCACTGGTGGAGGAACCCGTGTAATGGGTGTATACAAACAAGACACTGCCATTTTTGAGCGTCACAAAATCGCCCTCACTGTTTCGCGGATTGTTCTCTGAAGGAGTCAATTTTAAAACAGTCTGAGGAATATTTCCACTCTCCGGCGACACCACCCTTCCTGTCATACAGGAAGTTGTGAGCAGCAGGAGAAAAATCGGCCAGCCCTGAAAAACCGGCCGTGAATAATTTGCAGATTCCTGTTTCATCGTTGCGATTGAATTGATTCTTTGATTATTGCCTGTCCATGTTGTTCCGCTGGCCAAAGCCCTTTTTCAGAGACTGAACTCCCCGTCTGCCTCCGGCTGGTACAAAATTTTCCCGATTCTGACCTTCTTCATCCCGGCAGGTACGCTGAATTCCACTTCATCTCCCTCCCTGTAACCAATCAGAGCGCTCCCAAGGGGCGACAGTACCGACAGTTTTCCGGTTTTGAAATCAGCCTCTTCCGGATAGACAAGCTTGAATTTCATCATGCGTTCTGCATCTATATCGATTACCTCCACATCGGAATTCATGGTTACCACATTCGGTTTTATTTTCCGTGGTTCTATTCGTTTTGCCCTTTCTATTTCAATTTCAAGGGTTTCAATATTGTGAAGGTCATCCTTCATGGTGGTTTTAAACTTTTGGATCAGGCCACTCAGACGCTGATAATCCAAATTCGAGATTTGCAATTGTGTTTTCATCTGTTCTTATTTTTTAAAAAACTTTTCTTTTTAAAAGTCGCTAAAAAAAGAGCGTGTTTTTGGGAATTTCACAAAGAAATGTCATTCCCAAAAACACGGTCAAAGGATATTCTCTTTTGAAATACGTACAATCCGGATTTTTTGGTGTACGTGTTTCTGATTTTTATGTTACCTTTCTAACATCAGCCTTGCCCCTGCATTGCCGATTTGTGCAAATGTAGTCCTAATAAAGGGATTTAACAACTCCTGAGTTGAAATTTATTCCTGAACAGTCAAATGGCAGCACTCTTTCCCGGTTGTTCAATAGCGCACAATAGCCCGTTTAACCTGAGCAATGGCCTCCTGGTGTCGTTCGAGGCATTGCGGGAGTGTAGGCCTCCACGGAGCAGTCATAAAACCCAGCAATCGTGACGGATCGATTGCCTTTTTGCAGAATTCCACCGTGGCTTCCATGTTTTTGTCGGTTGAATGGTTACTGCCGGTAGGGACCTGGTCGTATCCATGGGCTTCCAGGTCGAGATACAGCTGCAGGTATTTTCTGGCCGGATCTTCCATTTTGGCAAGATCGAAGGCTGCGCTGTAATACCAGTTGCTTTGCAACACCGACTTCGGCATTTTCCGGTAAAACCGTTCGGGATAGTTCCAGGCATAATCGGACCAGGCCCAGGCTCTGACACCCTCTTTCTCCACCTGGCTCACGAAAAAGTAAAAGTCGTTCCACCACAGGTCATTCTGCCTGACCACCATATATTCCATACGGGTCTGGTACGAAGGGGTTTCCTCATCCATTCCGATATGGAAGAAGCGGGGTTTGTCGAACAAGGTGATCACCTCCCTGATCAGGTCACGGCAAAAATCATAATACCGGGGCGATGAGACCATTCTGGAGTATTCCCCCATCCAGGCGTCGTGGGTGGTGGCAAAATTGAGCTTGGGAATCGGTTCAAGTCCCATTTTCCGGATTTTAACAAGCTCCGATTTCAGTTTTCCGGTCGACCAGGCATTTTTAACGGCAATTTCGGGATGACTTTTATAACGGATGGCATCACCCAGATCGATCACCACCATGTTCATCCCGGCATCTGCCATCTCTTTCAGCAGGAGATCCCATACCGGTTCATCAAAGGTCAGAAAGGGCTGGTACACGTGTGACCATTCTCTCACTTCAGGACAGGTGGTACACTTCAGATTTTCATCCCGGAATTTTGGCGGAGTGTTGTCTTCCCACATGTTATAACTCAAGTGCAGCAAATTAGCCCAGATCATCTGTCCGGAAGTTTCCTGATTCGCAAAAAGCAGTTGGGGCATGCTGCAGGCTACCCCGGCAGCAGTCACCTGTTTGATAAATTCTCTACGGTTTGTCATGACAGCTAGTGGATTATTTGATATTCGTACAGTGCAAATGAATTGAGATCTTTCAGGCGAAAAGTCACGGAGCCATCGCGGGCAGTGGTGGCCTTAAAAGATTTTCCGTTTCCCAGCAGGGAACTGCACCGGATTCGCGTTCCCGGCTTCAGCCAGGTTTTCATTCTGCATTCCGGTTCAGGATTGGCTTCCCTGAAAACCATCAAGTAACCCTTCCCTTCCTTCACCGACTGAAAGCCGGTCCAACTCCGGCCCGATGGTTCATCTCCGATCGGGAAGATCATGCCTTCGTGCAGATCGTGCTGAATTTCGCGGTATCTTTTAATCACCGGGGAACCTGCTTCGAAAGCTTCCGCAGGCAAACCGGTTCCTTCGAACCACGCCAGAGGCTGGGCCACCATGGTAATGGCAAAAAGATAATCAAAGGAATAATGAGCCGGACCAAAGGGATCATCCTTGTAATTGCCGGCATTGCGCCATTTATTCAGAAATTCTATCTGGAGCTTTTCCGCAGGAACATAGGCCGACAACATCCACAAATTGCGCAAGGTGGTGTACGGATAATAATTGGTCCAGTCGGTATACCTGTTTTCCAGAAAAAGATTCCCGTACTCGTTAAAATAATGATATCCTCCCCGCCTCCCTGCGGTGACATCAAGGTTAAAGACGGCCTCATCCCTTGTTTGCAATCTGACCTTGTCCAAAAACTTCCTGAAATTTTCCTCGGCCGTTTTATCAGGCAGCATTACCCCATCAATTTTGAAGGTACGGATTCCGTACTTCCGGTAAAGTTCAACGAGCGCGTCGGCATCTTTCTCCCACAACGCATTGCTGTCGTCACGACTTGGATTAAACCAGAGGCACACTTCGATTCCCAGCTCTTTTCCCCGCCTCACAACCGGTCCGAGACCGTTGGGAAATCTTTCAGGATGGGGTTCCCAGTACCGGGGATTCTCCCATATCGCATCCAGGGTCCCCCCTTTAAATGCCGAATTTGCTGAACGCCCGGTCTGCCATCCGTCATCCAGCTGAAAATGGGTAATTCCCAGCCTGGCTCCCGCTTCGAGTTCCGCAATGGAAAAACGCTCATTTACCCGCTTATCCTGGCTGCGGTCACCCCAGGTATTCATCAACACCATTTCATCCCGGTCAGGCTTCAGTATCCGGAGATTCTTCTGGTAGACACGAAGGGCGATCTGCCCGTTGGATTCACCTCCTGAAAATACGCCGGTGACGAATCCATAGCCGCGTGTCCATTCATCCGGTTTCAGATCTGACGGGTTTATACCAGCCCCAACCACCCGGAAAGAACCGTATTCCGCCATGAAGTCACCCCCGGGATATGCCAACTGTACACCCGAAGTGGGAGCTTCCTTCAAAAAGAAGAGGCCATGGGCACTCTCCCTGTCAAGGGTAAACAGCAGATTGCCGCGATAAAGGTTGGGACGGTAGGAAAGTGCCCTGACACTGCGCACCAGCGTATTAAAACGGTCAGTAATGTCGAAAAACTCCACTGCGTTCAACTGCCAGTGACGGCCGGGAAACTCCAGTGCCTCAATAACCGGGGTTTTGGTGCCCGCGTTGGCAGCTGAGAGCTTTTCAATATTAACCATGTCGGCAAGATTGACTCCGGGCTGAACCCAGGTATGGTCAGACTTCCCCCTGAAATAAAGATCACAGGCAATAGCCGGACTCCCCGGATAGATCCGGAAGACCCTTTTTATTTCCAAACTCCCCAGCGCATAGGTGATTACTGCTTCCAAATGCTCCGGAATTGTGGCGCTTTCCGCTGCAACATGCGGGGAAAAAACTGCATCACTGGCATTCTCACTCTCGCCCGGAAATAATAGATCCGGCTTCTTGTTGAGCGCCACCCAAACCTTTCCACCGGCTTTGTCGGTGATTGACCGGGTGATCAGGTTGCCTCCGTTCCAGCTGTAACTTCTTGAAATCATAGAATTTTCAAGTGTCAACATCCCATTGTCAAGCGTGCAGATACAATCAGAACAGGTAATCACTTCCCTGGCATAGGCCTTTTCAAAGAACAGGATCAATCCCAAAACTACCGGCAGAAGCCACTTTTTATTCATCGTTTGATTATGACATTAGGTTTTGATTGGATAAAATTAACAAAAATGGCAAACCTCCAGCTGTAAAGCTGAGATAAACCCGGTAGATTTATTTTTTAGGGAAACAACCTGAAAATTGTTCATAAAGGACAAAAGGGTATTAATGTTATTTGATATTTTATTAGTTTTGTCGTCAATAAACGGAAGAGTCCGGATTATACCTTAAAATATTGATCCGGTGTCAATTACCTGTATAATTATACCCGAAACCGTGTATGGCATTGAAGAAAAAGGGAGGAATCTATAAAAAACTGCACCGATGGCCAGGGCTGATCATTGCCTTTGTGCTGTTGTTTTATGCGGTTACGGGGATAATCATGAACCACAGGGAACTTTTATCGGGGATTGACGTCGACCGTGACCTTCTTCCATCAAACTATGCCTATACCAACTGGAACAATGCAGCGGTGAAAGGGAATCTCATCCTCTCCGGCGATTCCATCCTGGTTTACGGGAATATTGGCATCTGGCTTACCGACTCCACTTTTACCAATTACGAATCTTTCAACGCAGGCTTTCCCAAGGGAAGCGACAACCGGAAAATTTCCGACCTGCACCTTACAGCCCGGGGTTCCATTTTTGCCACTTCCCTCTTCGGCCTATATGGATGGGATCCCCGGCTGAAAGAATGGAAAAAACTGAAGCCCGAAAAGGGAACAGAGCGGTTTGTAGCGATGGAAAGCAGAGGAGACACCCTCTTTGCACTAAGCCGCAGTCATCTCTATACCGGTGCTGACGAGGGCGTTTCCAGTCGTCTGTACCAGAATACGCTTCCGCCCCCTGAAGGATATAAAAACAAGGTCACACTCTTTGAAACCATCTGGCAGTTCCATTCCGGTGAGATTTTCGGATTACCCGGGAAACTCTTTGTGGACCTTTTGGGAGTGGTCACCCTGTTGCTGTCAGTCACAGGGATCATTTACTTCTTCTTCCCTTCCGCCATCCATTGGTTCCGGAGAAAGGGAAAACCCACCTCACGGGTGGTCAGGGTGAATAAATGGTCGCTGAAATGGCACAACAAGCTGGGAGCCTGGCTCTTTATCCTGCTTGCATTGCTCTATTTCACCGGGATGTTTCTCCGTCCGCCCCTGCTCATTGCCATTGCAGCGGCAGAAGTTACCCCGCTGAAATATTCCCATCTCGACCAGCCCAATCCATGGAACGATAAACTCAGAGACATCGTGTGGGAACAGGAGCGCAACAATTTCCTGCTTTCAACTTCCGATGGCATGTACAGGATGAATCCCGGGGATCTTAAATCCGTGCTGCTGCCACATCAGCCGCCAGTAAGCGTGATGGGAATCAACACGTTTGAATCTGCAGGTGGAGGCGCCTTCCTGATAGGGTCTTTCAGCGGATTGTTCCTTTGGCATCCTTCCTCCCCAACGGTATACAACTATCTGACCGGCGAAATTTACCAGGGGAACCCGTCGGGCCGTCCGGTTGGTGAACTGAAGGTTACCGGTCATGTCACCGGCACAGCCGGTCAACTTTATATCTTCGATTACGGAGCAGGAGCAATTCCTGCCGGTCATCCCGGCCATTTTCCTGAAATGCCGGGAAATATCAGGAAGGAGGCAGGAATGTCGCTCTGGAATTTTGCACTGGAAATCCACACCGGCCGGATCTTTGAATTCCTGACCGGAGGATTGTACATTCTTATAGTTCCGCTGGCAGGACTAACAGCAGTCATGGTGGTGATAAGCGGCTACCTGCTCTGGCGGAAGAAACACAGAAAGCATCCCCGACAAAAAAAATAAGTAAATTTATACGTTCATAAAACACATTGACTATGAGTGAATTCATCAACAATTCTGCATTCAGGAAAGAAAAGCTGAAAGCGCTGATCCTGAAATTACATGTAGGGGAAAATCCTCAGCAGGTAAGGGAAGAACTGATCGGTACCCTGCAACAGATCCCTTATGGCGAAGTGGTGGAAGTTGAACAGGAGCTGATCAGCGAGGGCCTTCCTGAAACGGAAGTGCTCAGGCTGTGCGACATCCATGGGGAGGTCCTCGACGGACACATTGACCAGAGTGGCGCACAGAAAATACCTCCCGGCCATCCGCTTGATGTTTTCATCCAGGAAAACAGGGAACTGCTGAAAGTTATCGAAACGGCAGAGAACCTGCTTGGAATCCTATACTCCGTCGATGATGCGGAGTTCAGGCAGTTTGCCGTTAAAATACAGGGTTGTTTCAACGAACTGTCGGATGTGGACAAACACTATAAACGGAAAGAATACCTGGTATTCCCTTATCTTGAAAAAAGCGGAATTACCGGACCGCCGATGGTAATGTGGGGGAAACACGATGAGATCAGGGAACAGCTTAAAGGTTGTATTGAAATTCTGCGACATCCTGACCTGACAAAAACCGACCTTGACGAAGCGCTGGAAATTCTATTCATTCCGGTTTTGAAAGCAATGACCGACATGACCAAAAAGGAACATGACATTCTGTTCCCCATGTGTATGGATGTGCTGACCACCGATGACTGGTGGAATGTCCATCAGCAGACCCTGGACTTCGGATTCACACTGATTGATCCAAAGGAAGAATGGACCCCGGAGGGTTTTATCGCTTACGATTCCACCACTTCAGGGGGTATCGGCGAAGAGGGAATTGTCAGGCTTCCTTCCGGCAGTTTCAATGCCAAAGAGATCATGGCCATCCTGAATACGGCACCTTTCGACATGACCTTTGTGGACAAAAACGACAAGGTTAAATATTTCACGCAGGGAAGTCACCGTATCTTTGCCCGCAGCAGGAGCATCATCAACAGGGATGTAAGGTTGTGCCATCCTCCCGGAAGCGTGCACATTGTGGAAAAGATCATCAGCGATTTCAAATCGGGAAAGGCATCCCATGCTCCTTTCTGGATCCAAATGAAAGGTAAGTTTATCCTGATTGAATATTATGCATTACGCGACGAAAACGGAGAATACCTGGGAACGCTGGAAGTATCACAGGATCTTACCGAAGCCCGCAGCCTCAATGGTGAACAGCGTATCCTCAGTTACACTTCAAAAACGGAATAGCATGGAAAAACTGATTATCACGCCCCGGACAAAAATTTACGACCTTCTGGAAAACTATCCCCAACTTGAGGAGGTATTGATCGCAGCAGCCCCCGAATTTAAGAAACTGAAAAATCCCATTCTACGGAAAACCATTGCCAGGATTACCAATATCGGGCAAGCTGCCGCAGTTGGAGGATTAAACGTGGAAGAACTGGTCAACCGGCTGAGGAAGGAAGCAGGACAGGAAGAGATCAACCAGATTGATGAGGAGGAAGCCAGATACAACACCACACAACCCGACTGGTTCTCAGAGGAGGAGATCGTAAGGTCGGTCGATATCCGTGAAATGCTGAACAGAGGAGAACAGCCGGTACATGAGGTATTGGCGGCCATTAAAATACTCAACCATTATGAGATCCTCGAAATAGTGGCTCCCTTTATTCCGGCGCCGTTACTCGACAAATCCCTTAGTCTGGGGATCAGACATTATCTGGTAAAAAAGGAAGAAGGAGAATTCCGGATCTATTTTTCGCTGGCCTCCGGGGATTAGGGCATGTTGCTTTTCTCCCCGATGGTCCGGATCAGGCCGATACCCGCAATAAAAAAAATCAGTCCCAGGACCGCAAAAATGATGGATGCCTTGACTTCGTGGGTGCCACTGGTAGAGTTGGCATAAGTTACTGCCGCATATATGAGTGCGATAACCCCAAGCAGGGTCAGAACAGCACCAAAAAAATTCTTCATCTTCATATCGTTGACTTTTTAATGAATACGGATCTGCTGTGTGATCACCAACTGGGAAGTGAGTACAGGAACGGACTTCACTGATGCGCACAAATATAGGGAAAAATTCACCGGTCAGGAATAGGCTTCATCGCGGTTGATTTTTGCAACTTCAACCAGCATACTTGCAATTTCTTCAGTGACATGGCTGAAATACCGTTCACCCTTGTCGCGCGATGCTTTTGCGGGGTTTCCCACGCCGGTATCCCGGGTCACTTTGCTCCACTCCCTTTCGGTCCATGCCCACTTTTTACGGCATGCCTCTATGTTAATGGAAAGGGCGGCACCATCGCCGGCTTCATTAAGCGGAAGAACCAGTTCCGGTTTCAGGTAAAGCATCAGGCTGGTCTCCATTTCTCCGGCATGGTCGTCGGGTTCTTCAAAAAGTTGAAAAGGCAATTTGATCTGGTAGAAATTGGCCTGAAACAACCACATATCGGGATATTTCAATCCCAGTTCCCTCAGCATTTGCCGGAAGTCGTTTCCTCCGTGACTATTAAATACCACGAGTTTATAAATCCCTGCACGAAGCAGGCTGGCAATGACGTCGTCGAGAATACGCAGCTGGGTACTTGGGTTCAGATTGATATCGAGTTTAATGTCATGCTGGCCCGTATTGACGCCGAAGGGAATTGCAGGAAGCACCGTTACCCGTGCCCCTTTTTCCATGGCCATCCGGGCAGATGAAGCTGCCAGGGCTTCTGCCTCAAATACATCGGTTCCGTATGGCAAATGATAATTGTGGGCTTCAGTAGCGCCCCAGGGGAGCACAGCTACTTCATATTCTGTCCCTTTCACATATTTATAGTGGCTGTGGGCGAGTATCGGATTTTGACAAGAATCAGCAGACATGGCACGACAGTTTTATGTTTTTTGAAGCAAATTCACTCCGGAGACAAAAGTACTTTATGAACCCGAACATACGGAAACCGCAGTTATTTTTTCTTAATTTTTCAGGGATTTCTTTAACTTTGAAAAAAAAATCAGATCCTACCATGAACGACAGAAGGAATTTTCTGAAAAATACAGCATTGGCGACTGCCGGCATCGCCGTTTTTCCCACGATCCTGAAAGCAGGAAAAGTGTCGGCCAACGATACCATCACCGTAGGGCTCATTGGATGCAAGGGCCAGGGATGGAGCAATCTCAGGGCATTTCTGGCTCAGCCGGGTGTCCGGTGTGCCGCCCTTTGTGATGTGGACCAGAATGTACTGAATGAAAGGGCCGCCGGGGTAGAAAAGATAACCGGGTACAAGCCCCGGCTTTACGGCGATTTCAGGGAATTACTCGATCAGAAAGACATCGATGCCGTGATTGTGGCCACACCCGACCACTGGCACTGCATTCCGATGGTTTACGCCTGCGAGGCGGGCAAGGATGTCTATTGTGAAAAACCTTTGGCCAACTCCATTGAGGAGTGCAATGTGATGGTCGGGGCAACCCGACGGTATAACAGGGTTGTGCAGGTAAACCAGTGGCAAAGGAGTGACCCTCACTGGAAAGACGCGGTTGAATACGTACACGGCGGCAAACTCGGACGGGTCCGTTCAGTCAGGGCCTGGTCCTATGTGGGGTGGAAAGGTTCCATTCCCGTGGTTCCTGATGAACCGGTTCCACAGGGTGTGGATTACGACATGTGGTTGGGCCCCGCTCCCAAAAGGCCATTCAACATCAACCGCTTTCATTTCACTTTCCGCTGGTACTGGGACTACGCCGGAGGCCTGATGACCGACTGGGGAGTTCATCTTCTCGACTATGCCCTCTTTGGCATGAACCAGTATGTCCCCAAATCAGTGATGGCCACGGGCGGGAAATATGCCTATCCACACGATGCCATGGAGACTCCCGATACCCTGATGGCCATGTATGATTTTGGTGATTTCGGGCTGTTGTGGGACCACACCATCGGCATTTACGGCGCCAACTACGGCCGTGGCCACGGCGCCGCCTTCATCGGAGAATACGGAACCCTGGTGGTTGACCGTTCAGGCTGGGAAGTCCTCCAGGAAACCAACAGCGTGAGCGCCCGGAAAGATTTTGAAAAAGTTCCGCTCCGGAAGTCCACCGGGAAAGGGCTGGACCTTCATGTGAAAAACTTCATCGAATGTATGAAAAGCCGTGAAAAACCGGCATGCGATATCGAAACCGGCGCTCACATCGCCCGCATTGCCCATCTGGGGAATATTTCCTACAGACTGGGAAGAAAGGTATTCTGGGATCACGACAAACAACAATTTATCGGGGATAAAAAAGCCAACGACCTGGTGTCAGCCCACTACCGCAAACCCTGGGAACTCCCGAAAGTATGATGCAGCTATGAAAATGGTGCTGAAGTATGCGGGTTATGCCCTGGCCTTAGTGATTTTCGGATATCTGGTATGGCGTTTTTCCTACATGATTGTTTGGGTACTCGCCGCAGCGGTATTGTCGTTCGTCGGGCAACCTCTGGTCAGGATTTTTAACTCCATGCATGTCAGAAAAATGAGAATCCCCCACCCAGTCAGTGCGCTCCTTGCTTTGACAACCATTTTACTGATGATGGCTGGACTGCTGGCCATTTTTGTACCGTTGATCATCAGCCAGGCAAATACCATTTCTCAAATTGACGTATCACAGCTTGCCCTCAACCTGCAGGGTCCCATGGAATGGATCGACAAGCAACTTCATGCCCTGGGGGCAATCCCTTCAGGACAAACCATGCAGGATTTTCTGGTGGCTAAAGCGAAATCGCTGGTTAACCTGGGAAGCGTGTCTCAATTGGTGAACAACTTTTTCAGCGTCGCGGGAAACACTTTTATTGGTCTCTTTTCTGTCTTTTTCATCGCCTTCTTCTTTCTGAAAGATGAAAACATGTTTCAGAACGGATTGCTGCTCCTGGTTCCTGAAAAACATCATGACGCAATCCTCAACGTGGTCTCTGATTCCAAAAACCTGCTGATGCGCTACTTCATTGGCGTTCTGGGAGAAATTCTGGCAGTAATGCTGCTGATTACGCTGGGGTTATGGATTTTCGGGATTAAAAACGCATTGTTGATCGGTTTCTTCGGAGCCATCATGAACATCATTCCCTACCTGGGACCTGTGATTGGCACCGGTATCGGAGTGGTGCTGGGAATCACAGCCATCCTTGCTACCGGAGCTTATGACCAGCTGATACCTGTTTTTCTGAAGATTCTGGGGGTATTCCTTACTGCCAACTTTATCGACAACAACATCCTGATCCCGCTGATCTATTCAAAAAGTGTGAAATCGCATCCCCTTGAGATCTATTTCGTCATCATCATCGGAGGAAGTTTAGCCGGACTACCGGGTATGATCCTGGCTGTTCCCGTATACACTGTATTGCGCGTCATTGCGCGGGAATTTTTCCAGCAATTCCGTATCGTGAAAAAACTGACTTCGTCCATGAACGAATAAGGTCGAGGAATCCAATTGTCGACTTGTTGATTGATTGATTTGCTGATTTGTTTTAAAATCGATGAATCGATAAATCATCAAATCGATAAATCATCAAATTTTCAAATCACGCTGATATTCTAATCTTCTGATATCTGGCTCACCAGCTTCCGCCGGCTCCACCGCCACCGAAACTGCCCCCGCCAAAACCGCCGAAGCCGCCTCCACCGCCACCGAAACCACCCCGTCCTCCGGAGAAATCTGACCAGGAACCTCCTCTTTTTCCGGAGTTCAGCATGCCCAGCAATATCCAGAAAGGCAAACTGCGGCTTCCCGTATTGAAGGATTTGGTATTGCCACCTTTCATCATCGAGATGACGATTATCAGCACAATCAGAAGAACAATAAAGCCTCCTCCTGCTGCTCCGCCACTCTGACCGGCATACTCGTCTGCGGTATATTCCCCCCCCGCCAGCTCCATGACAACGCGGGTACCGTTCACAATTCCACCGTAGTAGTCATTTTCCTTAAACCGTGGGATCATCTCCTGGTCGATGATCCTCCCGTTGGCCACAGCATCGGGAATCACACCTTCCAAACCATAACCCACCGCGATGTAGACCTTGCCACTCTCACTGGCAGTCTTGGGTTTGACAAGTACGACCACACCGTTGTTTTTTCCTTTTTGTCCGACACCCCACGATTCACCAATCTCATATGCAAACCCCGCCGGGTCATATCCTTCAAGTGAATTGACGGTAACTACCGTGATCTGTGTGCTGGATTCCCTTCCAAACTGCACCAGTTGATCCTCGAGTTCCATTACCTGTTGAGGGGTGAGAATCCCCGCGAGGTCGTTCACCAGTCTTTGCGGCATTGGCCGCTCCGGTACCCGGGCCAGGAGTGACAGCGGTACGAACAGCACCAGCCAGATCAAATATTGTGTCCACTTAATGTTCATCCTATTCAGGTTCCCCATATGATATTTCATTCGACAATTCATTGACATCATCTTCCTGGCGTGGAAAGTGTTCAGCCAGCTGCCCGCCGGCAATCCTGATCCCTTCCATCAGACCTTCGGCGATTTGATCTTCCCTGAAAGCGGACAGAACAGTCGTCCGGATGTGATCCCAGAAATTCTCCGGGACAACACGGTTAATGCCGGCATCCCCGATTACCACAAACTTACGGTCAGCCACCGCCACATAAAAGAGGACACCGTTGCGCATCACGGTCTTGTGCATGTCGAGTTTAGCAAAAACATCAACTGCACGGTCGAAAACATTCTTTTTGCACCGGTCCTCAATGTGTACCCTGATTTCTCCGGAAGTCTGCATCTCGGCCACCTCAATGGCCCGCTTGATCGCGGCCTTCTTCTCGTCGGTAAACTGTTCCCAAAAACTCATAAAATTAATCTTTAATCGCAAACTGTTTCATCAAATCATCAAATCATCAAATCATCAAATCATCAAATCATCAAATCATCAA
>CAYYJE010000040.1:0-26394 GCA_964472165.1 uncultured Prolixibacteraceae bacterium
TTCATGTTGACCCGTTTGTTCCACCTTTCCCAGGCAGATTCCATCTCCTGCACCTTTTCAGGATGTTGTGCAGCCAGATTGCTGACTTCTGAGCGGTCCTCCGCCAGGTTGAAGAGTTCCCATGCCTCTCCTTTCAGTGCGGCGATCTTCCAGTCTCCGGCCCGCAGCGCCCTGCCTCCCTCATGTTCCCAGAAGAGGGTGTCGTGGATCGCCGTCGTCTGATTCTTCAGCAAAGGAATTAAGCTTTTCCCTTCCACCGGGCGGGTTTCAAAACCGTTGATGCGGTCAGGGTAACGGGCACCGGCGAGTTCAAGGCAGGTGGGAAGGAAGTCGATCACATGTCCAACCCCCTGGTTAATCGTATTTTCCTTTCCTTTCAACCCATCGGGCCATACCACGATCACAGGGGTACAGTTTCCTCCGGCAAAAGACTCTTTTTTCCAGTAGCGGAACGGAGCGTTCAGGGCCCCGGCCCAGTTAATGCCGAGATATCCGTAACTCTCTTCGGGTCCCGGGGCGATGGTGTCGGCCGGTGTATAAATATAGTGAACCGGGTCACCGTTCCGCTTATGCCCTACCCTGTCGAATCCGGGTTTATAGCCCCTTTCAGGAGACGCCCCGTTGTCAGCAAGGAAAATAATCACGGTATTGTCCAGTTCACCACGCTCTTTAAGTTTGGCCACCACTTTTCCCACACCCTGGTCAAGCCGGTCGACCATGGCAGCATGGGCTTCCATATGGCGGGCTTCCCACTGCTTGTCAGGGCATTCACTCCAGGGATGGTGCGATTCGTTGGATCCCAACTTTGTAACGGAAGAATCGATGATCCCGAGCTCCACACCTCTCCTGTAACGGTTTTCTCTCAGTACATCCCATCCTTCGTCATACTTTCCCCGGTATTTTCCAAGATCTTCAGGAAGTGCATGGAGGGGCCAGTGAGGAGCGGTATAGGCTACATACAGAAAAAAGGGATGATCGTCGCGGCTGAATTCATCAATCAGTCCGACCGATTTTTCAGTGATGAAATCGGTCATGTAAAAATCATCCGGCACTTCCCTGATTGCCTCTTCATTGTGGACCAGGCTGAAGGGATCAAAATAACTCGCCACACCCCAGATGATTCCCCAGTGTTCCTCGAATCCCCGGTTGCAGGGATAACTTTCAAGCGGTGCGAACCGGGCAGTGTCGCGGCGGTGCGAGAGCCACAACAGCTGCTCCTTCGGAGTGGGAAGGGCTTTTGTCTCGGAAAGATGCCATTTCCCCGACATTCCCGTATGGTATCCGTTGGCTTTCAGCACTTCAGCGATGGTAGCGGAGTTCCGCGACAGGGAGCGGCCGTTGAGAGCAAGGCCGACCTGATGGGCATATTTGCCTGTAAGCAGAGAAGCGCGGCTGGGACAACATCGGGCTGCATTGTAAAACTGGGTAAAGCGGACTCCTTGTGTGGCCAGGGCATCAATATGGGGCGTCTCAATTTCACCCCCATAGCATCCCAGATCGGAATAGCCCAGATCATCGGCCATGATAACCACGATATTGGGTCTTTGGCCGGAAGTTTCAGCCACACAACCCGGAGCTGCGGCTAAGGAGGGCAAACAGGAGACCAGGCCAAACCCGGCCAGACGCATGGAATGGGAATGCAAACGCTTCATACTTTATGGGTCGTTATTGTTCTTTTGTAGTTGGACCATGCACTACCAGTGTCCCGTCTTTCAACACTTCCATCGCATCGATAAAAACCACGCGACTATTGCCGGTTTTGGAGGTCCGGCCATGGTATACACAAAGCAGATCCTTCCCGTTGCGGCCGAAAGTCACCATGTTGTGACCGGTACCGGTGACAATTCCTCCTTTGTCGTCGTTCTTTTGCAGAACCGGGTTATTGGCCGCCTTTTTAAAAGGCCCCAGCGGGGATTCCGATGTGGCATACCCCACTGCATAATATTTTCCCCCGAAAAAATTGGCTGAATACATCATATAGTAGGTATCCTTGTGCTTAAAGATGTAAGAGCCTTCAGTCCACCGCCGGTTGACCTCTCCGGCTGTTACCGACCGGCTCTCCCATTCGGTCTGGGGATCGACCATCGACACCGGCGGCCGGAGAAGCAGTTTCGGCTCGCCCACAATCCCGGAGAAATCGGGTTTCATCTCCACGCCATAGACCCAGCTCTCCTCCACTTCGGTGAAAAGCCCCTTGGCCTTCGCCCAGTCAGCAACCTCGCTTTCGACAGGGTGCTTGTAACAACACCGTGAGTAGTACAGATATACTTTCCCGTCCTCAAAATGAAGGTTCCCGTCAATGACAGGGTAACCCGGATCAAAGACGGGGCGGTCGTGCAGGTCGGTGTAGGGTCCTGTGACCTTGTCGGCAACCGCCACACCTATCCTGAAATTTTCGAGTTCATTGGTGGGATTGTGGCGCCAGTCGGCACTGAACAACAGGTAAAATCTGCCGTCAATTTCGTAAAGTTCCGGAGCCCAGAAATTGGCCACATTCCAGGAGGAATCCCTGTTTCCCTGGTAAATCCTTCCTTCGTCTTTCCACTCCTTCAAATCTGATGAGGAGAACATCTTAAACCCGTCTTTCACCCCTCCGGTCCCGATCATGTAGTAGAACCCGTCGGAAGCTTTCAGGATATAAGGATCACCAAACGCAACCGGCAGGGGGTTGTTAAATGTTTCCCCCGGCCGCCCGGTGACATTGCAACCGGCAAGGTTTAGCAGCAGTAAAAAGAGTACCAGATTTTTCATTTTTTTCATTGATTAGGGCGTATTTTTCCTCACCGCGCCAGGCTGCTGTCCGGCATTTCGCCTTCGCATGGCCGGTGTTGGGTTAGGGGTTTGTGCAACACCCGGATGCCACGAGGCCGGCAGAAATGTATTCAGGGAGTCAGCGACCTGCCTGAAAGCGGGATTTTCCGCCAAATTTATAAATTCATTCTCATCATCAGCAATATTATACAGTTCGCGGGAGCCATCCGCATAGCGGATAAAATTCCATCTCCCTGCATGCAGGGTGAAGTTGCCCGGCAGAAAAGCGGTTATACAGGGTTTATTCCACTCACTTTCCGTGTTTTTCAATACGGGAAGCAAGCTGTTTCCTGCCAGCTGACCATTTACTTCAGGAAGGTTGCAGGCCTCCACCAGGGTGGGATAAATGTCAAGTGAGCTGACCACCGCCTCACATTTTCCCTTGCTGATCCGGTTGCCGGAGCGCGGACCGGCAATGATCAGCGGAACATGACAGGCCTCACGCCATAACGCGGATTTTGCCCAACGCTCTTTCTCCCCAAGGTGGTATCCGTTGTCACCCACCAGGACGATGAGGGTATTTTCTGCGTAGGCAGAACGGTCGAGCGCATCGAGTATCATCCCGATGCGGTCGTCGGCAAAAGATATGCAGGCAAGGTAAGCCCTGATCATCTGCTCCCAGTAGTTGCCGTTTTCCGCCAGCTCGCGTTGTTTGTCAATTTGCCGCTGCCCGATGAAACGGTCGACGGCATACGGCGGGATGTCGGCCAGGTCATCGGGAACAGTAACCGGACGTTTGATCTCACTGAGGTTGTACTGTTCGAAATATCGCCGTGGAGCCGTCCACGGGGTATGCGGCCTGTAAAAGCCCATTGCGATGAAAAATGGTTTTTCATGCGGCTGTCCCAGGAAATCAATCACCTTTTGGGAATTTCTCACATCGGGGAAGTCGGTGTCCGGACCTGTCCACATTTCGAAATCCTGCCATTTCGCACGCAATTCTTCGGGAAGGGAGGAATTCCGGGCAAAGGGACCATAGCCGCCGTCGATGTTCGACATGTCGTCCCACATCCTTTGCATGATTCCGGGAGAAGGTTTTGTATGATAGATTTTCCCGGCGATCAGGGTGGTATACCCGTTGTTCCGGAAATGCTGCGGCATCCAGAGGCTGTTATCGGCCACCGTGGAGGCGGGAATCGGCTGACGGTTGTTGTAAACGCCTGTCACAAAAGGCTGGATGCCCGACAGCATGGCCGTCCGGGAAGGATTACACAACGGCACGGAAGTATATGCGTGTGAAAAGCTGACACCCCTGGCAGCCAGCCGGTCAAGGTTGGGAGTCAGCGCCTGGTTGTTACCCGCCAGATAGTGGGCCCAGTCGTTCATGTCGTCCATGATGATAAAAAGGACATTTGGCTTCTGCCGGTTCTGCTCCGGGGCCTGGGCGCAGGATATCCCGGCTGTCAGGCAAAATCCCAGACTGCAACCTAAAATTCCATTCTTCTTCATGATAAGACTATTTTGCTTCTGTAAGTGTAATATTGTCAAGCCAGATATGGTCGCCTTCGGGATTGTTGCCCACATAAAAGGCCAACCTATACCGGCCGGGTTTCCCGATTTCCGCGGTGGCAAAGGAGAACTCCTGCAGGGCCGGGGTAAGCGCATAACTCTTGTCGGCAATCTTTTCCCTGGCATTGCCGGCTTGTTCGACCCTTACAATGAGTTTAGCATCGCGGTTTGCCATGGCCTTGAAGGAGATGTTGAATTTCCTGACAGGGCCGGACGGGTAAATCCACACCAGGGCAGCATCGGCGGGTTTGGCGCCCTGCTTCAACACAGTCAGGGAGGCAGAATGGTTTCCCGAGATCTTCCCGTTTCTGTCAATGGCAAATTCTACCAGATCATTCGGGTTCTGGATCTCCCAGTCGCCGAAATCCATGTCAAATTCCCCGTTGATCATCCTTTTATAGGCCTGTGAGCGAATGTTGTATTCCCGGGTGTCCATGGGGAAAACCCCCACCTTGTGAGCCCAGGATTCCCACGCCTTGTACATGCTGTCAAGTTTTCCGGGAAAGACGGAAGCGAGGTTGTTCAGCTCGGTGGGATCTTCGCCGATATGATATAATTCAAGCATCCGGGTATCAAATTCAGCATTTTCCGGAGTTTTGGCCACCAGCTTCCAATCCCCGTCACGCATGGCAATGTTGGCTTCATGTTCCCAGAAGATCGGGGGTCTGTGGTTGCTCTGTTTCCTGAAATGGGGAACCAGACTGGTCCCTTCCATGGGCACGATGTCAATTCCGTTCAGCTGAGCGGGGAAGGTGGCTCCGGCCACATCGACGCAGGTAGCCATGATATCCGTCAGGTGAGCCGGTTCACGGACAAATCCGTTTTTGAGGGAGGGATCAATGCCGGCAGGCCAGTGAACCACCAGCGGTGACCGGATGCCCCCTTCATGGGTCCAGTGTTTGTACTCCCTGAAAGGGGTGTTGCTCACATTTGCCCAGTTGATCCGGTAACTTTCCCATGTATCGGCCAGATCGCCCGTCAGATCCTTGCTTTTTCCGCTTGAGATAAACTCGGCACATCCGCCGTTGTCGGCCAGAAAAAAAATAAGGGTATTGACGAGTTGGTTGTGCTCTTCCAGTTTCCGGATAATCCGGCCGATGCCCTGGTCCACCTCATCAATCTGGGAGGCATAGATGGCCATCCGGAGGGCAAATTCCTCCTTCTCCTTCTGAGAAAGGGTCTCCCAGGCTGGTACCCTTTCATCACGGGGGGACATCTGTACCTCTTTCTCCCATAACCCCATTTCATATTGCTTTTTCAGCCGTTTTTCGCGGATGACATCCCACCCCTCGACATAGACATCCCTGTATTTTTCAATGTCTTCCTCCAGGGCGTGAAGCGGCCAGTGGGGCGCTGTATAGGCCACATACATGAACATCGGATTACCGGGGTTCTGCCCGAAATGTTCGTCGATGAACATGGCTGAACTGTCGCTGATGGCGTGAGTAAAGAAAAAGTTTTCGGGTGAAGGATATTTTCTGTTTCCCGAATAAACAGGGAGTTTGAAATAGTGGCCTGCCCCCTGCACGATGCCGAAATAGCGGTCGAAACCCCGCTGGGTTGGCCAGTTGTCCATGACACCGCCATGGTCCTTGCGGGTATTGGAGACATGCCACTTTCCTGTCATGTAAGTGGTGTAGCTGGCAGTCCGGAGTACTTCGGCAATGGTGGCCACATTTTTTCCAAGGTCACCCTGGTAGGCAGGGGTTCCCAGATTGGCATTGGTCATCCAGCCCATCCCCGCCTGGTGGGGATAAACGCCGGTGAGCAGGGAAGCCCGGGTCGGACAACACCGGGCTGCATTGTAGAACTGTGAATAGCGGACACCGTTTTGAGACAGCCTGTCAAGGTTGGGGGTTTTGACTTCCCCGCCATAGCAGCCGATGTCGGAAAAGCCCATGTCGTCGGTCATGATCAGAATGATGTGGGGGGCTGCCTTCTCAGCCATCCGCTGCCCCTGCTCCTGAGAGCCGCAGCCCAGTAAAGCTGTTGAAAAAGCCAGTGCTGCCGATACCGGTGCGATGATATGCTTCATGATGGTCACTTTAGGATTTATTTCAAAGTCAGTTTTTCTGTTGGCCAGCAAAAACCTCTTCCCGCCATCCGGCGAGCTTCACTTCCAGCGTTTCTGCCTTCGCCGGATGATCACTGAGAACATTCCGGGTCTCACCGGTGTCGTCTTTGAGATTGTACAACTCTTTTTCGCCTGTGTCGAAAAATTCGATGAGTTTCCAGTCGCCTTCACGGATGGCCCCAGACGAGCGTCCACCCAGGAAATGGCGCTCCGCCAAAGGATAATGCCAGTAAAAGGTACGGGGAATTTCAGGCTCAGGACCTGTACCTGTTAGCAATCCCGCAATGCTGATGCCGTCGAAATGCTGGGATTCCGGCAACGGAGTGCCGGTCAGCCCGCAGAGGGTCGGATAGTAGTCATAGTTCGACACCGGGGCATCAATAACCCTTCCGCCGGTTATTTTTCCCGGCATAAAGACAATCATTGGCTCCCGGATGCCACCCTCATATAGGGTGCTCTTCCCCTCCCTGAGCGGAAAGTTATCGGTCACCCGTGTCTCTCCCCCATTATCGCTGGTAAAAATAACAATTGTATTCTCTGCGATTCCCAGTTCCTCAAGTTTATTCATGATCATCCCCACCCCCTCGTCGACAACCTTCAACTGGGCAGCCAGGTGCGGGTTGTTCTTTTTGGCGAAATAATCCTCCGGCCATTTTCTGAAAGGATCATTTTCCGGATTTTTCTCCGAAGGATCGCTTTTCCCGGCCCCTGCTTTGGCCCTGAAATGATCCACCATTTCGGGCTTTCCGTGAAGCATGGTATGGACGGCATAATGGCTCAGATAGAGGAAGAAGGGGCTTTTATGGTTCTTTTCGATGAACTCCACGGCCTCCAGGTTCATCCGGTCAACCAGGAATTCATGTTCCGTATCCAGTTTCTTCTCCATCGAAGAGTTGAAATGGTAGGGATGGAAGTAAGTCCCGTTGGCTATCCCGGCCGTCTCTGAGGAGATGACCTCGTCAAACCCCTGTTTTCCGGGAAGTACTTCGACCGGTGCATGGTGGGAGGCATACCCCGACAGGTGCCATTTCCCGACAATACCGGTATGGTATCCATTGGCTTTCAAAGCCTCCGGAAGAATCACCAGGGAAGTGTCGAGGAACTGACCGGCATCGGGACGGAGATAATCGGTAATTCTGAGGCGGGCCGGATACTGTCCGGCCATCAGGGCCGCCCGGTAGGGTGAACAGACAGGAGCCGAAGCATAGGCATTGGTGAAACGGACACCCTTCGAAGCCAGTTTGTCGAGATTGGGTGTCTCATTGAAACTATTGCCATAACATCCCAACTCAGCATACCCCAGGTCATCGGCCAGGATAAAGATAATGTTGGGCCTGACATCCACCGCCTGTTTGTCGTGTGTGCAGGCTGCCGCCAGACTCAGAGCCCCGGTTGCCAGAAGAAAGTGTGAAAGTCCTTTTTTCATTGGTCAATAGCTGTAAATGCCTGTGTCAAACTGAGCGGCGGCTTCAAAGCCGGTTGCTTCCACTGCCACCCGGTTCACTCCTTTTTTAAGGAGAGGGAGGAATTCGCTGATGTTGAATTCTTCGTAATGTCTTTTACTGACAATCCGCGTATCGAGGACCTGAATCCCATTCAGCCAGACTTTGGTAACGCCATAGGAGAGGATCTTCAGGGAAAGCCCTTCAGGAATCTCATGGATCTCAAAGCTGCCGGTGTACCAGATGGATTCCCCTTTCTTCATCCCGACAGGTGCAGGTTGGGCAGAAAAACTCCTGTCATCTGCCCCGGAAATCCATCCGCTGGCCGGTTCCTTTTTCGTCACCCTGATCTCTTGTGGTATTTCCTCGGAGTCAGTGACCAGCTGTTCCACTTTCCGGTATTGGGTGCTGTAAAGCGGAGCGTGCAGGATGCGCAGGAGGGCGGGATCGATTTTAACAACTTTCCGGTCGTAGGTCAGCAATCCGTTCACCTCTCCCTCCACGTCGGTGGTCTGGGTATACACGGCAGCAGCCAGTCCCTTATGCCGCAGGGGAGCCAGGTTATGCATCAGCTTCGTATACTCTTTTATCAGTTCCGGCACGGAAGAATAGGTCCGGTAACCCCAGTTCCTCATTTTAGGGTTCCAGAGGTGGTTTTCGACAGGCAACCCCAGTCCGCCGAATTCACCCAGCACCACTGCCCTTCCGGGATTCAGTCCGGCAGGTTCCATACCCGGACCCGGATACTGGTGGGCATCGATGAAATGGCCGCACCGGCGGTCGGTCCATCCGCTGACCCCATTGACCAGACGGGTTTTGTCATATTCCAAACTCCAATCCACCACCCTTTTGGTGTCGTACTGACCCCATCCTTCGTTGAAGATCACCCAGGTCACAATGGAGGGGAAGAACTTCAGCTGGTCGATCATCTGTTTCAGTTCATACTCCCACTGTGCGGCTGATTCAGCCGGACGGGCCCAGTCGGCCGGGGCATCCCAGGCCACATGCTGGTTGCCCTTGTCGGCGGTTTCGAAGCCTGAGGGCATATCCTGCCAAAGCAGGATTCCAAGGGAGTCGGCATAATAGTAATAAAGCCAGGGTTCCACCTTGATATGTTTGCGGAGCATGTTAAAGCCCATGGACTTCAGTGCTTCAAGATCGTAGCGCATTCCTCCGGCCGACGGGGGGGTGAGGAGGCCGTCGGGCCACCAGCCCTGGTCAAGGGTGCCAAACTGGAAAACGGTACGGTTGTTCAGCTGAAGCCTTTGGAAACCCCGTTCATCCTTCACCATCGAAATTTTCCGCATGGCGAAATAGGAATCCACCTTGTCAACAAGGGTTTTGTTCCGGTATAGCGAAACTTCGAACTGGTAAAGGGAAGGAGAGTCTGGGCTCCAGAGTTTCGGGGAGGGAATGGTCAGGATTCCGGTTTCCGTGGCCGGAAAATTTCTCTCCAGAACAGTCTGTCCGTTGTCAGTCACTTTCACGTGCAGCGTTTCCTGTCCCCTGGCACCGGTGATGCCGGTATTCAGGGTAACGGTTCCCCTGTCGATATCGGGGACCGGGTATACGGAGGTTATGGAGGTGGTTCCTACAGGTTCGAGCCAGACCGTCTGCCAGATTCCGGTGACGGGTGTGTACCAGATTCCCCTGGGATCGAGTACCTGTTTGCCGCGTGCCTGATTTCCGGCATCGGTGGGATCCCATACCGACACCACCATCTCCTGTTCTCCTTTCTTTAAAAGAGGGGTGATGTTAAAGGAGAAAGCTGTGGATCCCCCTTTGTGGGTTCCGGCCAGTTTGTCGTTCACCCACACCGTGGTTTCCCAGTCCACCGCCTGAAAATGGAGGATTACCTGCCGGCCTTTCCAGCCGGCCGGGATTGTGAATTTTTTCCGGTACCACAGTTTCTGATCGGGGAGGACGGGTTTGCCCACCCCTGAAAGTGCGGATTCAATGGCAAAGGGGACCAGGATATTCCCATGGTAGCTGTCCGGTTTTGCCGCCTCCATTGTGGCGATGGCATATTCCCAAAGCCCGTTCAGGTTTTGCCACTCCGTCCTTTTCATCTGGGGCCGCGGATATTCCTGCCAGGCATTGGCCGGGGTAACCTTTTCGCCCCATGTTGTCATCAGCCTCCCCCTGACGGCCGAGTATTCCTGGCTGTACACATCCAGCACGGCCAGTATAAGTATCAACAAACTGATCTTTCTCATCATCATTATTAAGTCACTTGTTACTGCACAGCCACTTTTGCGGTGAGGGTTGCCTGTGAATAAGCAGTATTCTTCACCCATTCTCCTGTTGCCGACTCCACTGTTCCTGTTTTGGATGACAGATCAGCAAGATGGATTAAACCCTTTTTTCCTGAAGCTGTCTTGAAAAGATATACTTTCCCTTTCACCAGTTTTACCGCATCCTGGGTAGGATCAGCCAATGCGTTGATGGGAGCGGCATCCACTTCCGAAATGGCATCATATTGAGCCTTAGTCAGGGTGGTAAGTTCGTATTTCACCTGCTGCAACCCGGATAGTGTCAACAGATTCAAGGTACTCCTTACGGCAGGATTAACCAATGCCGGAACGGCAGTTTCTCCTTCTGCCGGAATCACCACATCACCCAAAGAGAAATCGATCTCGTTTTTGTAGGCTTCTCCGTCACGACGCATGTACACACGTCCTCCCAACCATGATGCAAAATAAGGCCCGTAATAAACTTCCACCGTTTCCATTTTCAGAGAAGAAGAGAAGAGCACCACAGGCGAAATTTTCACCACGAGGTTCTTTTCAAAACTATTTCCGGCGGCGTCAGTTACCACCACCTTGATACAGCGGGTAGCAGTCAGGTCACTCATCACGTATTCAAAGCTGTATGAAGGAACCCCGTTTCCCTGGCCGTCATCAAAAGAGTGGGCCGTGTTTTCTATTAAAGATCCCTTGGCCCCCGTTTTAGGATCTGCCATATAGAGCTCGAAGTACTTGATCCCCGTTTCAGGGGCTTTGACTTCGATTTTGGCGCTGTAACCCGTAACACCTTTGTCGAGGATCACCAAATTGGTGTTGTCGACTCCGGTGAAGGAGATGGAGAGCGGAGCTTTGTAGTCCAGGTCAAATGTGTGGTCTTCGCACGAGATCAACGAGACGGCGACAATGAGCGGTATCACAATTCCAAATAACTTTTTCATATTCTTAATGTTTTATATTTATCTCTTTATCTGTTTTTTAATAACCGGGATTCTGGGTAATCAAAGGACAATTGTTCACTTCGGAATTAGGAATGGGGAGGAGGTCGAGTCGTTCGTTGTAGGTGCGTGAATCGAGCACTTTACGGACGAATTTCCCGTTTTCCAAAGCCATACCGGTTGCCGGCCTTTTCATGACCTCCCTGGCGATTTTCCATCTGCGGATGTCAAAGAAGCGGTGTTCTTCAAAGCAGAGTTCCACGCGGCGTTCCTTGCGGATTCTTTCACGAAGGGCAGCCTGTGTAAACTGGGAAGCCACAAGGGGGTTGGCAATACCTGCGCGTTGGCGGATTTCATTCAGCCGGGCCACAGCTTTTTCCCTGGCAGTCTGCGAGTCGGTAGCTTCGTTCACTGCTTCGGCATAATTGAGCAATACTTCGGCATAGCGCATCATGACGAAATTCATGGAGGTGACTCCACCGTCGCGGTGGTCAATCCTGTCGTCGAGGTACTTGGTAAGGAAATAACCGCTTCCCCATTTCTCTGGTGTGCTGATGTCGACAGTTGCCGAACCCTTGTTTACCTTAAGCCAGGTAGCACCATGGAACAACATCGACTGAGCCAGACGGGGGTCCCGGTTGGCATATGGATTCTGGTCGTCGTAACCTGATGCCGGGTTGATAACCGGACTGTAATCGGTATTATAGCCAATGACCGGCTCAGTACCGTTGGCCATGTCGTAACAATCAACAAGCCATTGAGTTGGAACGGTGGCCAGCTCCTTGTTCACATTCCACGGATTAAAAGGCGGGAATAATTCATACAGGTCATCGTCGTATGCCCTCAAATTAACCAGGATGTTTTCCTTGTTTTTCCGTTCGTTAAAGTAACGGGTATAACTTTTGGCGGGTTCTGCAGAATCATAATAGAGTGCATGCAAACCTCGTGATTCAGCATAGTTGATCATTTCCTCCGCAGCCTGCGCAGCCTGGGCCCAGGTCACCCCGGAACCTGACGAGAGAGGACTGGCCGCGTACAGGAGGGTACGGGCTTTATACGCCATGGCTGCGGAACGCGTGGGACGGCCATAATTGGCGTCATCCCACTCATCGGGAAGGACACCTTCTTTGGAAAGCGCATCAAACTCGTCGACAATGAATTTTACGGTTTCAGCCAGGGTAGCCCGCTTTGTCGTTTCGAAGGCAAAAGGATCGATGGGCTCGGTTGAAATTACCAAAGCGCCAAACCACCGATAGAGTTCATGGTAGAAATAAGCCCTGAGGAAACGCGCCTGGTTGTAACTGCTGACTTTTTCAGATTCTTCCATCGTGGAATTCATCACATTGGCCATGAAAACATTGGCATTCCGGATGGCTCTGTAGTTGTAAGTCCAAGGGTGGGTATTGGTCACCGGGTTTGTCGTGGCGGTTATTGCCGCCGTAACATACCGCTGGATACCCGGTACCAGACCTGCAGAACGGGTGGTATTCCCGGCTCCGTCGTCCGTGGCATTGTCAAGCATGGCACAGGCTGTGGCCATATCCATCAGGCGGGAAAAGCTGCCGTTGTTGGCAGTCGTTTCTTCCCTCATCCTCCCGTAAATGTCGTACAACACCTTACGGGTATATTCCACATCGGTATAAATCTTATCAGGCGTGAGTTCGTCAAGATCTGTACTGTCCATCAATCCTTCCGATCCGCACCCGGCCAGGAGGAGTAAACCCACTATATATTTCAACATCTTTTTCATAGTTCTTCTCAATTTAGAAAGTGACATTCAGCCCGAAATTCATGATCCGCTGCTGCGGGTAAAACTGCCCGCTGTTCCTGTCCGGATTTGATTCAGGATCAACCCGTTTGACCTTATCCCAGGTAACCAGGTTAAAGGCATTGGCATAGAGTCGGATTTCCCGGACAGGTCCCCGCCTGAGGAGCGCCTTCGGAACCGTAAAGCCCACCTGAACATTTTTCAAACGCAGGTAATCTCCATCCAGAAGCCAGAAGTCGGAAAGATAATAATTCTGGTTGTTCCCGTCAGATTTTTGCTGAAACCTCGGATAGGTGGCCTTGGCGGCAGTTTCAGGGGTCCAGTGGTTGATGTGGGTATCATAAAAGTTTCCCCAGCTGTTGTCCCAACCCAAATCGCCCACCATGTAAACTGAGCTGCGGGCAGCTCCCTGGAACATTATGCTTATATCAAATCCCTTGTATCCTGCACCTGTCTGAAAAGAATAAGTGACTTCCGGAACCGGACTATATCCTATCGGTGCCTGGTCATTCTGGTCAATTATGCCATCGCGGTTCAGGTCATCATATTTAATATCCCCGGGAGCGAGGTTGCTTAATCCAAACTGCTGCGGAGAAGCGGCTATCTCTTCATAAGATTGGAAGAAACCCAGAAAATGGTACCCGATGAACTGTCCGATCGGATGGCCGGTGGAATACATATAGTCATACGGTTTGGCCGCTTCGCTCATTTCAACCACCTTATTTTTTGCATTGGCTAAGATGGCTTTGGCAAAATAGGTAAAGTTGTTCCGGATGTCATCAGCCCATCCCAGTTCAATTTCATACCCCTTGTTATCCACAATACCAATGTTGGCAGGTGCCACACCATTGATCCCCGACGAAATGATAAAACGCTCCGGGTTGGTCAGAATGTCGGTGCGGTGTTCCTTAAAAAAGTCAACATTGAGGGTAATCTTTGAATTCACCCATCGGGAGTCGAACCCGGCATTGTATTTGGTAGCGGTTTCCCAGGTAATGAGTTCATTGGCCATCCTTCCCTCCAAAAGGCCGGTAATCCTGGAATTGTGGGTGTCGCCGAAGGAGTATGATGCACCATTTACATAAGTAGACTTATAATAATATGAAAATGAACCCAACTGGTCATTTCCGACTTGTCCGACCGATCCGCGGATCTTGGCGAAATTCAGGATGCTTTTTTCAGGCATGAAGGGTTCATTGGTGATAACCCATCCCAGTGAAGCAGCCGGGAAAAGCTGGTATCGGTGCCCTTCGGAAAAACGGTTCGACCCGTTATACCCCATGTTCAGTTCGAGGAGATAGCGGTTGTTATAATCATAATTGGCACGGGCTATCAATGCCTGATAAATGTGGGGAACATACGAATACTCCCCACTCACAGGCGCTGACTCTGATGTGTAGGTTCCCAGAACAACACCCGACACATTGTGACGTTTATTAAACGACTCCTTATAACGAAGGGCAAGTTCGCCATATTTGTTATAGGTAGGGGAAACACGTGCCGATCCGGTGTATGGAAGAACGGCTGCCAGTCCCTGCAAATACTGACCGTTTTCGAGATTGACACTGTACAGGTAAGGTCGCCACTGCATCCCACGCCAGTTGCTCCAGTTCACATCGTAGGAGAAACGGCCGTCAATGGAAAGTCCTTTAATTATATTCCGGAGGTTGTAGTTACCCGAAAAAGTTGTTTCCATCTGGTTGTCATAATCTGAGCGGAAACCGGTATAAGCCAGGGTAACCAGGGGATTCTGCCTCCAAACGCCGACAGCTCCCGCAAAGCTGCCGTTCGGATTCATGAGTGGAAAAGCCTGAGGAGCATTCCTGTAGAAGAAGGCGAAAAGACGAAGCGCCTCCTGGCCACTGCCGGTCAGATTGTCATAGGTACCCGGACGGTTTTGCTTGCTGAACCGGTACGACATGTCAATCCCGATTTTAAAATCATCGGTAATGGTGATGTCAATATTGGAACGCGATGTCAAACGGTTGAAATAATAATCCGGATTGTAATTCTTATTTACCAGTGCTTTGTCTACCTCTGGTGACAATTCTATCAGCCGCTGAAGAGTCGGGTGTTTTCTGATTTCATTGACATCGGTCTGGAACATTCCATCCTGTGTGAAGTAACCCACCGACACGAAATACCTGACGGCTTTGTTTCCTCCGGTAATGTTGAAATTATATTTCTGTTGACTTCCGGGCTTCGTGAAAATATCCACAAAACTGTTATCGGGGTGCGAGAATGGACTCAACTGGGTCCTGTAGAGATAATTGTCGTATTCAGATACCGGGAAGTTGCTGGTATTTGACAGTATGGAAGGATCAAGCCCCACATTAATGGTACCTTCACGCTGGAAAAGAGAAGTCTGCTCTGCCCCGAGCACTTTTGACACGCGGTTGAAATGGGTGACCCCATATTCCGAGGAGAAAGAGATCTTCGATTTTCCGGTTACACCACGTTTGGTCGTCACCAGGATCACTCCGTTTGCTCCCCGTACTCCGTAGACAGCTGTGGCTGACGCATCTTTCAGGATGGAGACGCTTTCAATATCGTCAGGGTCAACCTGCGCAAAGGACCTTTCCACACCATCAACGAGCACCAGTGGATCCGAGCTGTTGAGAGATGCCCTGCCCCTTATAAAAAGTTTGGCATCGTCACCTCCCGGCCGTCCACTCTCCTGACGGGTCACCAGTCCGGGTACCCGGCCGGTAAGCGCATTGGTGACACTCGATACCGGAACCTCCTTCAGCTGTTCATTCCCCACATTGGCAATAGAACCGGTCACAGTGGCCTTCTTTTGTGTTCCGAAACCCACAACCACCACTTCATCAAGGCCGACATTCATTTCGCGGAGTATCACATCAACGGCAGTGATGTTTTTCATCTCAATTTCCTGGGACTGGTAGCCGACCATGGACACCTGAATGACCTGTTCCCTTGAATTGTCAAGCACCATGCTGAACCTCCCCTGAACGTCGGTAACAGTTCCTGACAGGGTGCCTTTTTGAACAATATTCGCCCCGATCACTTCTAATCCTGCTTCGTCTTTCACCGTACCACTGATTCGGGTCTGTGCATGGGAAAGCAAAGCATAAGAGGCGAATATACATATCAGAATTATTTTTTTCATAGATCTCATAGTTTTTGCATGTCCATATTTACCATCCCGGATTTTGCTGCAGATTCGAGGAAATTTTCATTTCTTCGAGCGGAATAGGATGCAGATACATCTTTGTGTCAAACTTCCGTTGTTCGTCAACAACGAAGTAGCTGTAAGTCAGTTTTCCGGCAACATCTTCGATCCGGATTCCGGTAACCGGCTGATTCAGCCTGTCACCCTCCATCCAGCGCCTCAGGTCGAAATAACGTTGTTCTTCGAAAGCAAGTTCCACACGTCTTTCCTGCTTGATCCTGGCCAGCATCTGCTCAGCGGTTGTCACCCCATCGAAGAATTTATCCGTGGCTTTAAACCCTGCCCGGGTGCGTACCTTTTGGACGGCAGCTTTGGCAGTCAAACCAAATCCGGCAGGATCGGCATCCGGACCATAAGCTGCATTCATGGCTTCAGCATAGAGCAGCAGAATATCGGCCAGCCTGATGATCGGAAACAGATGGAAAGTGGTCGCCGGGTTTGCCACCGTAAAGTTCACGTTTGTATCAAGGAATTTTCGAAGGTAGTAGCCTGTATTGGTCGATTTGTCAGTCACCGCATTGAGGGCATCCATGGTAGCACCGTCGCCTGTCTTCGTGAAGATCTTGCCACGGGGACCATAGGCAGACCCATTGTACCCGATCACCAGGTTGAAACGCGGATCCCGTCCTGTATACTGTTTGGAATCGTCTCCCCGCACATAATCGGAACCATCAGCCAGGGTAAATGCATCGGCCAGTTCCTGGGTCGGGACTGTACCACCACCCGAATTTTTCGAAAGTGTCGGTGGATATTGCCGGTTTTCGAGCCCGTTGGATTTGGCCTGACCATAAAAGACGATGTATTCATCATTCGGACAGGTCACAAACAGTCTTTCATAGTTGGCATAAAGGAGATATTTGCTGGCGCCGTTTGTCTTTTTCAGGTTGATTACGGCGGCACATGCCTCAGCTGCCTGTTCCCAGCGAACTCTGACATCGTCAGCGGATGCATTGGTATGTCCTGCGACCGGATTGGAGTTGCCTTCCTGGTTGAAAAGGGGACTGGCAGAATAGACAAGCGTTTTTGCCTTTATAGCCAGGGCGGCTCCCTGGGTCATTCTTCCGTAGCCACCGTTTCCGCCAAGTGGCTCCACATCAAGGTATTTGGCTGCTGAATCGCAAAGAGACACAATATGCTGCACACAATCAGCAAAAGAATCCCTGTCTTTAGCAGCCAGTTCCGGGTCACCCAATTCAAAATACTTGTCAATAACAGGATAACCCCCATAATGCCTGAGCAGGTCATATTCAAAGAGGGCACGCAAGGCGAACATTTCACCTGAATAAACCCCTTTAATCTGGAGAACTTCTGCATCGGTCTTGTTATTGAGGACCAGTTTTTGTTCTTTCAGGTTTTTCTGGACGAACAGCGCCTGGCGGATGCCTTTAAAAGAGGTATCCCAGCAACCTTCCACCGCACTGTTGGAGGTTACGAAAGCCCTGGAAAGACGATGGATGGAGGAACTGGCCACAATACATGAACCATCATCGGTGGCAGCATCGAGGAAAGCGCCTGACACCCGGTTGAAGCCTCCCTTTATATAGGAATAAGTCTGGTTGACCGGCCGCACATAGGTATTCTCTGCAGTGAAAATATCTTCCGGCTGAGCCCAGTCATAGGGCTTTTCATCGAGATACCCGCATCCGGCAAAGAAAATGACGGAGAAGGTAACTGTCAATATTTTTACTCTGTTTCTCATAGTTTTTCAGAATTTAATGGAACAACCGATGCTTAGATTACGGGTGAGCGGCATGCCTGACCCATCGGGATTTTCCTCAGGTCCGAGCGGAGAATCGTAATTTGTCCAGGTAAAAAGGTTATACCCGTTGGCAAACACACGGAGGTCCTTTATGATAGTCTGGTTGAATACCCTTTCAGGGAAATCATAATAGATTTCAAGGGTGTTCAGTCTTAAATAATCTGCATCCTTAATCCAGAATGAGGAAACCTGTGAATTATTCACGCCCCCTGAGTAAACGGTTGACAATGCCGGCCATTTTGCATCCCTGTTCTCAGGGGTCCAGTAATCCAGCTGATGCTCGTACATATTGCCTTTCTCGTAGAAAGGGAAAGCTACGCGCCCGCCTAAAGTACGGGAAACACAGGAGGCACCCTGGAAAAGGGCATTTATGCCAAACCCTTTGAAAGATATTCCAAGGTTAATCCCATAAAAAATATCGGGGGTATCTCCATAACCAAGTGGAATCCGGTCGTTGGTATCCACAATGCCATCGGCATTTATATCTTTATAGCGGATATCGCCGGGCTGCACCTCCGAAAATGAATGTTTGGGCGCAGCAGCAATCTCTTCATAGGAATTGAAGAAGCCTTCGGCCACATAGCCCCGTTGGATACCTCTCGGATACCCGGCTGTCTGAAGCCATGGATAAGGTTGATCAACTTCCCCCATTCGGGTCACCATATTTCGGGAAAACGACCAGGTTCCCCCCAGGGTGTAACCCAGATTGCCAATATGTGCATTCAACATGGCAGCGAGGTCCAGACCGTTGGTATACATTTCACCTATGTTCTCTTCTACGACTGCTACTGTTCCCAACAAAGAGGTTATCCGGTTGTTGGTGACGTAGATGTCGGTCCGGTTGTCACGGAAATACTCGGCCGATAGGGTTAACCTGTTCTTAAAGAGGCCAGCCTCCAACCCTGCATTGATCTGCTCCGATTTTTCCCAGGTCAGGCCGGGATTTGCGATAATATCTTCGACATATCCGGTCACATTTCCCATGGCATTCCCAAAATTATAAATGGCGGTAGTGGCATTCAACCTGCCCATGTACCGGAATTCACCGACACCCCTGTGGCTTCCCAGCCTGCCATAGGAGGCTTTTAGTTTCAGGTGGGGAACCGCTTCTTTCAGGCTTAGGAAGAAAGGTTCGTTGGAAATGGTCCACCCGGCTGCCACGGTTGGGAAAAATCCGAAACGTTTGCCGGGAGCAAACTTATAAGCCCCTTCATAGCTCATCAGGACATCGATACCATACCTTTTGGCAAAGTTGTACCCAAGCCAGCCTCCCACGGTCTGGAAACGGCCGGGAATGCTCACTTCATCAGCCGATTCATATTGGTTGTAGAAAGCCAGCGCTGTAACATGATGGGAATTAAACTGCTTGTCATAGGATAGCTGACCCGTCAGATTGGTGCGTCGCTGAGAATTTTTATTGGTCACATCGTTGGCCATTTTACCGTCTGTGCCGGTTTTTCTCAGCACATCGGGTGTAGCTGGATCATTGATCTGGTAATAGGCATATCCCTTGGTCCGGTCAATAACCGCTGTCGCATAGGAATCCATCGACAAAATGAAAGACGCTTTCAAGCCGGGAGTCAGTGCAGATAAGTCCTGTGTCAACTGAGACCTGAAAGAACCGTATTGTTTTTCAAGTGTGGCATACCCGTTGCGGTTCAACAGGGCCCATGGATTTGTGCTGATCCCGTTTCCGGCGATAATTTTCCCGTTAATCCCAGTGATTGCATTTCCGGCCTGGTCGATATAGTTCCCGCTGTCGGCAAAGTAGGCCGGAAATGAATTGGGGGCTACTGTGGCAAGGGCATAATAGGCGCCATAAGAATCCCCACCCGGTCTGTTTTGTCTTTCATACCAACCGTAGAGGTCGATCGAAAGAGTTGTGGAGGCGGTTACATCAAATTCAATATTGGAACGGATGTTATAACGGTCAATTTTATTATTGGTGTTATAGCTGAAATCATCTTCCGTTTCAAACATTCCCGACTGGTTAATAAAACCTCCGTTCACAAAATAGCGGGTACGGTCTGAACCACCTGAGACATTCAGGTTATACCGCTGAAGCCAGGTCGATTCTTTAAAGTAATCACCGAGCCAGTCGATGTCGGGATAAATTTCAGGACTCACACCCGCACGGTTTCGATAGTTCACGAGGTATGAATCGCTATACATGTTGGTTTCATCCATCAGGTCATTTTGCAGGGCTGCATTGTAGTGTTGGGCATATTCCAGCGTTCCCAGCGGTTTCAGAAGGTTGAGCGGCTGCTGGTTAATCATCTGGGTGGAAAATTCTACAGAGGGTTTTCCGGTTGACCCTTTTCGTGTTTTCACCAGGATCACACCATTGGCACCACGCATCCCATACAGTACGGTAGCAGCGGCATCCTTAAGAACGGTAATGCTCTCCACCTCATGTGACGACAAGACGCCAAAATCCCTTTCCTGTCCGTCGACCAACACCAGCACACCTTCAGAAAATGTTCGAATCCCCCTGATCCAGTAGCTGGCACTTTCATTGACCATTCCCCCCTCAGACTGGCGTGAAAAGAATCCGGGTACCAATCCGGCAAGGACATTTGTGAGGTTCGTAACAGGCAGGGTTCTGATCACTTCTCCGCTGATCGTATAAGCAGATCCGTTGAAATCAGAAGCCTCCAGCTTTTGAAAAATCAAGTCCAATGGCTTTTCTTCAGCAGATGTTGTCCCACTGTTTTTCTCCTGGGCCCAGGAGTAGGCCGATAGCGTAAACAGATAAAACAACAGAAAACACCATCGCAATCTTCTTGTTCTCATGTTGTATTTCATAGATTTAAATTTATTGGAAGTATAAATTTAAACTACGGGGATGTCAATCATTAGCATTTTTTAGACGATATGTATAATCATTGTTCCGATAAGAGACCGGAACAAATTATCATTGGAGGCTGTGAACAAAAATGCTAAACTGAAAACAATAGTGCAGGCTATTTTACCGGCTGCGGGGTGGTGGTCGGGCCATACACCACCAGTTTGTCGGGCTCACCCTTTGCGGATTTCTCAAAACCGCAGCGGTCCATACAGGTGGTCCGGGGCTGAATGGCAGAGCCACTCTTGTGCGAGTGATAAACCATGTACATCTGGCCAGAGTTGGACCAGAAAACGGAATGATGCCCCGTTCCGAAGATATTTCTCATATCGCCGATCAGTACCGGATTCCCCTCGTATTTCCTGAACGGTCCGGAGGGAGATTCCGAAATGGCATAGCCGACGGCATAATCCTGACTCCGGAAATGATTTGCCGAATAGGTCAGATAATACAAACCCTTGTGCTTTAACACAAAAGGTCCCTCGGCCACCCGGGCTACCGGCTCTTTGGCTGTCCGCTCCCACGGCTCGCTAACCCCAAAACACCGGGTCAGGGTTTCCTCCCTGATGCCCGAAAGATCATCCTTCATCTCAGCCATCCAGATCTCATTGCCATTCAGAAACCGCACAAAGTAGAGGTACATCTTCCCGTCGTCATCGGTAAAAAGATGAGAATCGATTTTAATGAGTTCAGGATTTACCGGCTGCTGCACTTTCTGCACAAACGGACCGAGCGGGGAATCGCTCTCCGCGATGACCAGTTGCGTCATCGAGGAGAGAAACATATAAAACCTCCCTTTCAGAAAATATACTTCCGGGGCCCAGAAGGAGTGCCAGCCCCACACATCGGCAGAGTCAAGCGCATACCCCCCTTTTGCACCGGCAGCCTTCGACCAGGTGGCCAGGTCATCGGACCGGTAAACCCTGATGCCTTTCCTTCCGCCGGTGCCATAGAGGTAATATACCCCTTCATGGTTCAGGATGAAGGGATCGGCACAGTCAGGGACAAGACCACGGGAATTGTCCCAGTGCGAAACCGTGTCATTCACCTGTTTCCCGGACTGCTGCACCGGACTGCATCGCACGATGAGGAAAAACAAAACAATCGGGAAAAGTATTTTCATAATTATTAATTTGAACCGTTCTGGTTATTCGTCGCTGCTGCCTTTTACCTGGTGTTCCAGGGCTTCCATCTCAGTGGCCTGCCCCCTGTCGCCTGCTTTCCTCATCCATTTACGGAGTACCCGGTCCAGTTTCTTCTGAATACCGGCATTGGCAGGCCGTCCGGCCAGGTATTTGCAATATGCTTCCCTCGTTTCGCGGGTGTCGGCCCAGAATGGGGGAAGTGTGACAATATGCCTTTTACCTGCCAGCGCCACCCGGTAACCGTGGGGCTTCAGATATTGAACAACCGACTCACTCCCGGGCTGTACAAAGGTATGGTTGGGGTAAGCCCCCGTTTTGGTGGGGTACATCCCGGTAAAGAGGTTGTGCCGGGTAGGTGAGCACATGGGAGCCGACTGGAAGCAACGGGTGAATTGCACCCCTTCGGCAGCCAGCCGGTCGATGTTCGGTGTTTTAACATTCTTTCCCCCGTAACATGCCAGATCGCTGTGGGTACAATCATCGGCAATAAAAAGCACAAAATTGGTTTTCGCAGCAACCTGCACCGGTCCCGCCAAACATAAACCCAAGGGGAGAAGCGATCCGAGAGATAAAGCCCCTACCCTTCTGATATAGATTCTTTTATTCATATTATGACAAATTTCCTGCATTTCTATTTACCTATCCGATCAAGGTCATTTTTGAACTGCATCATCAGCTTTGCCGGGTAGACCGTACTGTTTAGCCACTTATTCATCGGATACTGTGTGAAAAAAGTGGGATAATCACCTTTGTTGGCTTTCTGCACCACCGTGAAAGAATTGGCAATGGAACGCGCCTTTGCAAGGTACATCTCATTTTGGGAGGCCACATAGGCTTCGTAGAAGGTTAGCATCATTATGCCTGCCGACCGGCCAACCGGCATCCAGAATACGGTTTGCTCCTGGACCGATGGGGTGATCCAGTTTTCCGACCTTCCCCCCTTTCTGGGATCCTGGTAAACGATAGGCAGAGGCTGTTCCCAGATGACGAACTGGTCTTCACTGAAACGTACCAGTTCCTCAGCCAGTTTCAGATCCCTTTTGTTCCTGAAGAGATAAATGGCCAGGTCACAAGCCTGTTCTCTGCTGAGATTATGATATGGCGGACGGGCAAAAACATCTTCAAACTGCCCCTGCCAGTCAAATGTCCTGACCGGATTATCCATGATCCACGCCAAAGCCCGTGCTGTTGGCTTTTCCAATCCTTCCACTTTGTAATCGTTCCTCAACCTGTCGAAATAGTTAATTACCGCTGTCGGGATTACGATATTGTCTGCCGTGGGTTTCCCCGATTCATGATTTACAAACTGATACCAGCTTCCATTATCCAACTGACGCTTCAGGTAAGTGTCAGAAATTTTTATTGCTGCCTGCAGGTATTTGTCGTCACCGGTAAAATCATACAGGTCAAGAAAAGCATGACCGGCATCGACCCCCATGATACTGAAATTATTGATGGGTTTAAGATGTTGTTTTTCTGCCTTTTCAGAATGAGGACCATAATAGGTCGGCACAAAGAATTCCCATGGGGTTCCTGCTTTGAAGCGGATATCAAGCATATAATCTGCAACGATCCGTGCCAGTTCAATCGACCGGTCTGCCTCTTTGGTTCCGGGCTTCAGGCGCGCATATGTAATTGCCCCAATGACCAAAGCACTGAAGATCTTGGCCGGATAGCGATAGTTGAGATAGCCCGGATCAGGGATTTTATGGGTTAGCCAATACACTACATAATCTTTTTCCATGAGAAGATTCAGCGCCAACATCGCACTGCTGTCATACGGCATCACCGGTGAATGGTACACTCCGTTGAAGGGAGCAGCCCGGTAATACCTGCCCTTCCCTGCAACGCCCAGCTCCCTGCCACCAGGCGACACTCCTGTCACGGTCAGATCAAAATAGCCCACGGGAACAGAAGCCCAGATCTTGGTCAGCGGGGCATAAGGCACTTTGTCCTCAAAGGAAAAAGTTTTTGAATGATCTGGTGTGACTAACACATACCTGTATTTGACGGCACCTTCAATCTTTTTATAATTGAAGGCAGGGGCATAAATGAACTGCCTGGCTTTTTCATTCCAGAAGGGAGTCTGGCCTGGCACTCCCGGTCTGACAGGTACTACAGACTCTTTCCATGCCTTTATTCCCAAAGGAGTAAGCGTAGGATCCCCTGAGGGCAATTCACCTTGTACGCAGAGTGAGGCAGAAAACAACCACCCGGTCACCAATATGGCAAAATGATTCTTCATAGCTTATTCTTAAATGACAACGTCTAAACTTTTCCCCGGATCATTTTGCCATTTCATCCAGGCAATAAGCTCCTTTTTCATTTTTTCGATGACCTTCTTCATCGCCGGATCTGATGCGAGGTTATTGAGTTCCCACGGATCCTTGTCCGTTTCATACAGCTCAAGTTCCGGGCGGTAGAGGAAACGGTCTACCCATTTTTTTGCTTCGGCGCTGGTCTGCGCATCGCGCGTCCAGGTATTCCAGTAATTTCCCGGTTCCTTACTCATCAGGTGTTTCTCGTGGTAGCTGTTTTCGCAGGAGAGGTTCATGATCAGCTTGTAGCGGGAGTTGCGGATGCTTCTGATGGGATAAGGGTTTCCTTCCGGAAAATTATTATGCAGACCATACACCCATTTACGGTGGGTGGTTTTTCTGCCCTTCAGAAGGGGAAGAAAACTTTTCCCTTCCAGTACTCCGGGAATTTTCCCTCCGGCATAATCAATCAGGGTGGGCAGCAAATCTTCGTATTGAACCAGCGCATTGCATACTGTTCCGGCCAGATACCCTTCCGGTGCCCGGATGATAAAACCGCTTTTCTGTCCGTAATCCCAGGCAGTCCATTTTCCCCCCGGGAATTGCGGTCCTTGTTCGCCACTGAAAATTACCAGGGTCTCCTTTTCCCTGCCGGCCTCCTGAATGGCTTTTAGCACGTCGCCCATCTGCCTGTCAAGTTCAGCAATCTCTGCCAGATATTGTGTGAAAACCAGACGGGTTTCCGCATTGTCGACAAAGTGGGGCGGGAGAATCACTTCATCCGGATCGAACCGGGAAGGATCGCCTGTCGTCCAGGGTCTGTGCGGATGGGTGCTGCCAACGATAAGACAGAATGGCTGTGAAGCGCTCCGGCTCATAAACTCTATGATTCCGTCGGTCATGTAACCGGCTGTTCTTGCCACACAGTTTGGTTCAAAACCGGGAACTGATTCAAAAGGATAGACACTTTCAGGCCGGATATGGGTCTTGCCGGTCAATCCTACCCGGTAGCCCAGATCACCCAGGTAATGAACAATGCTTTTCACACCCTGATTGGTAGACTGGTGATTCCGGTACACGCCATTCCTCACCGGATAGAGCCCCGTATAGAGGGAGGCCCTGGTCGGGAAACACATGGTGGTGGAGGAAAACATCTTGTCGAATCTGACACCTTCACTGGCAAGCCGGTCAATGTTTGGTGTCTTGACGTTTTTGCCGCCGTAGCATCCCAATTCACACCGTGATAAATCATCGGCAATGACGATCACCACATTGCGGGGTGTTGCGGATTCGCTGTTCCGCAACGCCCAACCGGTTACAGGAGCCAGTAAAGCGAGAGAGGAAGCAAATAGTTGTGTAATTTTCATCGGTATGGATTTTAAATGCCCGAGAAATCGCCGGGCATCACTTTTCCGGAAACAGATTCCACTCTTTGGGCGCCACGAAGCCCTCCCGTCCTTCCCCAAAGGGAGGCAACACCTTTTCCGGATTCAGCATATCAAAGGCCAGCGTCTTTTTTGTCAGACGTTCCATGACTTCCGGATTCCGGGCTGAAACATCCGTGGTTTCATAAGGATCTTCAATGAGATTGTAAAGCACATCACCCGGCAGTTTCATTTTGGGATTCTGACCCTGACGGATGACTTTCCACTCCCCTTCCACCAGTGCCCCGCACCCGAGATAGAAAGTCCGGTCGATCAGCTTTTCCCTGCCTTCCAATACTTCAAGAATGCTGATGCCGTCGAACGACCGGCCGGTGCTGCTTCCGGGAGTGATGATTTCGCAGAGGGTGGGGAACAGATCTACAAAACCTGTCAGTTGGCTGACTGGTCCGGAGCTTTTAAACCTTGCGGGCCAGCGGATGATGGCAGGTGAACGGACACCCCCATCATATTCCAGGAATTTATGGCCGTTGAGGGGGCCGCTTGACCCTCCCCCGGAGCCTTCATCCGCACCATTGTCGCTCATAAAAAGCACCAGCGTGTTATCCCCGATCCCCATTTCCTCTATTGCCTGAAGAATCAGGCCGATTCCCCGGTCCATGCAGGTGACCATGGCCGCATAAGTCTGGAAGCGGGTGTTCCCTTGCCCCGATGATTCTCCTCCTCTTTTTTTCGAAAAAGTGGGTTTGGAGGCATCATATCCGTAAAGTTCCAGATCTTCGGTTTTGGCCTGTAACGGAGTGTGGGGAGCATTAAAGGCCACAACCAAAAAGAAAGGTCCCTCTTTCGCATATTCTTTGATGCACCGGACTGATTCCCCGGCCAGCAAATCGGTGGCATACCCCTTGTCATAACAGGAGGCATAATCGTTGTGCCAGTCGAGTTCCCCATCCCGCTCATGGGTGAAATAATCAATGGCCCCGTTCAGATGTCCGTAGAAATGGGTAAATCCCTGGTTCAACGGATA
>CAYYJE010000041.1:0-17599 GCA_964472165.1 uncultured Prolixibacteraceae bacterium
CCAATATCCTTGAAAAAACCCACTGCCGGAACACTGCCAAACTGGTAGCCTGGGCTATGAAACACCAATATGGCAGCTGATGAACTGGAGTATCAGAAGGTCAGAAGGTCAGAATATCAGAATATCAGAATATCAGAATATCAGAATATCAGAATGTCAGAATATCAGAATGTAGAGTAATCCGTAAATCTTAACCTCAACCTAAACCTCAACCTAACCTTAATCTCAACCTTAACCTCAACCTCAACCTCAACCCTGACCTGCCGCAGCGCACGCCTTTTACCTCTTACGTATAAGTACGTATCTTAAAATTAAGTTTTTATACTGTTTTATTGCATCTTCCGGGATTGTAGTTTTGAGGAAACGAAAAGCTAAATCAATTTCCATGAGTTACCTGGAGCTGTTGAATGAAGATGTTCGCTTCCGTGACGGCCTGAAAGCCTGTATCAGCTGCGGCGTTTGCACTGCAATATGTCCGGCTGCGGAATTCTTTGACTATGATCCCCGGAAAGTGATGATCATTGTACAGAAACACCGGGAAGATGAATTGGAAAAGCTGCTGAAAAGCGATACCATTTGGAATTGCGGCCAGTGCATGTCGTGCAAAACCCGTTGTCCCCGTGAGAATACCCCGGGGATGGTGATCCAGGCTTTGCGAAAGGTTTCGCAGGAAACCGGACTTTTTGTCCATTCCGCAAAAGGAAGGCAACAACTGAAAATCAAGCGGACTGTCGGAGACAACATCCTCGGGTTGGGTTATTGTGTTCATCCCGACACGCTTATTCCGGAGTTACATCCCGAGCAGGGAACCGTTTGGGAATGGATTTATGAAAACAGGAAAGAGGTCTATGACCGTCTGGGAGCAAATATGTACCACGAAGGTGCCGGGGCGGTCCGGAAAATCGACGAGGAGAGTATGGAGGAGTTGCGGGCTATCTTCCGCGAAACCGGCGGGGACAGAATGTTCCAGCTGATCGAATATTACTGTGAAGAATAATAAACCGGAAGCTATGCATACCGAAGAAAACAAGGTTATTTCCTGGAGAAATTACCAGAAGAACATTGCCGACGATCACTTCTTTTTTGTAAGGAGCTGCATCCGTCAAACCTTTTTCCCGGGTTCAGAAAAGGCATTTCTGACCATCATGCGTGACCTGCTGGGAAAAGATGTGCTCGATGATCCGAGGCATACCTCCTGCACCGGCATAGCCTACCATTCCGACGTGATCCCGATTCAAACCATCATGACGGTGGTTGCCCGTCATTTTGCCCTTATGACGGAGTCGGGATACCGCAATTTCCTCGTATCGTGTGTCACTTCATTCGGAATTTACAACGAGATTCTGCATATGTGGGAGCACCATCCCGAGATTCTGGCGCAAACCCGCGAACATCTCTGGAAGGCCACCAGGAGGGAGTTTAAAATCCCTGAAAATGTGGTCCACACCTCTGATGCCATTTATAAATTCAGAAATGAGATTTTTGCGCAGGCAAAATACGCGCTTTCCTCACGCAACGGGGAATCACCTCTTCGGATCGCAGAGCATGTCGGATGCCATTATGCCAAAATTTTCCCTGACAAAGGTGAAGGCGGAGCGGAATTTCCAAAAGTTCTGAGTGGAATGGTGGAAGCATGGGGTGGCGAGGTGGTCGATTATCCGGAACGAAGACATTGCTGCGGGTTTGGGTTCCGCCATTATGTACTCAGGGAGAACCGGGGTTATTCTGTTGCCAATACCCGCAAGAAACTAGAGTCGCTGGCCCCCTTCAAACCTGATTTCATCGTGGCCAATTGTCCGGGATGCACCATGTTCATGGATAAATGGCAGTATACCCTGGGCGAAATGGAAGGTGTCACCTTCGGAGCTGACGGGAGGGGGATTCCTGTACTCACCTATGAAGAGATGGCAGGATTGCTTCTTGGATATGATCCATGGGATCTGGGATTGCAGATGCACCAGGTAGATGTGGAGCCGGTGCTTAAAAAGATGGGAATCGAATACGATCCCGACAAGAAATACCTCAGCAGGGAAGGGAAGTACATCGGTCAACCCATGGTGCCGGACTACTGTTGCCTGTGATTCTGTGATTCTGTGATTCCGTGATCCTGTGATTCTGTTCCCGATAGCTATCGGGACTGTGATCCGGTTCCCGATAACGGGACGGTGATAAGTTGGAGTGAAAAACCGAGATTAAATAGGTAGATGTTTTCAGAGAATGTGAAGCAAAGGGTGGCTGTGATTGGAGCCGGGGTGGCCGGAATGTCTGCTGCCATTGCCTTGAAACGGGCGGGAGTGGAAGCCGATGTATACGAAAAGGAGAGTGATCCGGGAGGTCATCTCTCCCGGTGGCACGCCCTTTTTCCGGGAAGGGAAGATGCAGCAACTCTCCTTGGCGGATTCCTCCATGATGTGAAGGAAAATGGTCTGGAAGTCAGGACCAGCACTACGGTCTCAGGAGTTGAAAGGGAGAATGGCCGGTTCCGGTTGACAACTACTTCGGGAGAGAGTGCCGGTTACAGTGCAGTGATCCTGGCCAACGGATTTACCCTTTTTGATGCTTCCCGCAAGGAGGAATACGGATATGGGATCTATCCCCGTGTGATTACCTCTCCCGATCTGGAAAAAAGAATGGAGGATCCTGAAACGGGACTTTTGATCAGCAACAAGGCGCCGGAACGGGTTGCGTTTGTCCATTGTGTGGGATCGCGCGATGCCAAGACAGGCAACCGGTACTGCTCCAGGGTGTGTTGCATCACCGGTGTGAAACAGGCGATTTCGGTAAAGGAGCAATACCCGGATTGTGAAGTGATGAATTTTTACATGGATCTCCGGATGTTTGGGTCGGGGTATGAGGAACTTTACCAGGAAGCCCAGGAGAAATATGGCATCAATTTTATCAGGGGCAGGGTTTCCGAAGCTGCGATGACCATCGATGGAAGGATCCAGGTCAAGGCGGAAGACACCCTTTTAGGACGTCCCCTGAAAGTATCGGTCGACTGGCTGGTCCTGCTGGTGGGGATGGAGCCGGGAATTCCGGGGAGTTGGCTGGAGTCGCTGGGAGTTGAACCCGACATGGCAGGTTTTGGGGGGAGCCGTAACCCATTTCTGCTTCCGGGGCACACTTCTGCCAAAGGAGTTTTTCTGGCCGGTGCATGTGCAGGTCCTGCCTCCATTCCCGACTCCGTGAACCAGGGAAGGGCGGCAGCCCTGTCAGTGATCCATTATCTGCAGAGCCACCATGGGTAAAGTAACCGGCAAATGGGGATTCAGCCAGGAGAAGTCGAACCTGGTAAATCTTGACCTGAACGACACCGGGTTATATTCCCGGCTGGTAAGCCACGTGCCCGGTATTGCAGCCTGTATCTTTTGTGGCAGCTGTGGTGCCACCTGTATTTCTGCTGCGGAAGGAATGAACTTCCGGCTGGTGCACCTGATGGTCAGGAGGGGAGAACTCCACCAGGTCCGTGACATGCTCCGGGCATGCCAGTTGTGTGGCAAATGTACGCTGGTTTGCCCGCGGAACGTCGATACCCGCGCTGTGATTTTCACCCTGAAAACCGAACTTCATGAGCTTTTCTGAACATCCTCTCTTTGTGTGGCCTTTTGTGGCTGGAATGGTATTCCTCTTTATTTACCTTCCGCTAATCTACATGAAATGGCTCAGGAATACCTCCTTTAAGGAGGTGAAAACAATTCTCATCAATCTCTTTTCCGGAAAATCCATCGCCGCAGCAGGGGAGATCGTTTCTGAATCGCTGCTTCACCGGCGGATCTTTCGCTATAATCCCAGGCTTGGATATATGCACATGAGCCTGGCCTTCGGATGGTTTCTGCTCATCGTGGTGGGAAAAATCGAGACCATGCTGTTTACCCACGACGGCTTTAACCCGCCTTACCTGCCTGTTTTCTTCAAATATTTCTATCCCAACGGAATTCCGGATACCTTCAAGGGGAATTTTTTCCTGACCCTCATGGATCTGCTCCTTATTTTTGTGCTGAGCGGCCTTTTCATGGCTTTTTACAAGCGCTTCAGGTCGAAATCCCTGGGGATGAAACGAACCACCAAACACATTCTCCCCGACCGCCTGGCGCTCACCTTCCTCTGGTTTATTTTCCCTTTCCGGTGGTTTGCCGAAAGCGTGACGGCAGGGATTGCAGATTCGGGCGGATTTTTCACCCTCGGATCGGGAAAAATGCTGGGTTCTTTCCTGCCACTCGAAAGCTTGCTCATTCCTTCGTGGTGGGCTTATTCGATAGCCCTGGGTGGTTTTTTTGCGATGCTTCCCTTTTCGCGATACATGCACATTTTTACGGAAGCAGGCCTGATTTTCCTGAAGCACTGGAATATGGCTGATGCCAGCAGGGAAAACGGGTATGCTGATTTTGAGATCAATTCCTGCTCCCGGTGCGGCATTTGCACAAATGTGTGCCAGCTCTCTTCCGATGCCGGCATCACCCATTCCCAGGCCGTCTATTACCTGCGTGATCTCAGGTACAGCAAACCCTCCTTCGCTACGGTGACGAATTGTTTTCTGTGCGGTCGTTGCAGTGAAGTTTGTCCGGTGGATATCGGCATCGACCAGCTGAGACTGGCTTCCCGCAGGAAATTGGTAAACCACCTGGCTCCGCCCATTGCGTGGAAAGCAGCACCTCCGCCGCCTGCCCGGGAGGTCGAAGTCCTTTACTTTGCGGGCTGTATGTCGCACCTTACACCCGGGATTATTGAGTCGACACGCTCTGTATTGACTGCGGCCGGCATTTCCCATGCCATGCTCGACGCGAAAGAGGGGCTCTGTTGCGGCCGGCCGGCCATGCAGGCAGGATTTGCAGACATGGCAAAGGGGATCATTCAGCGAACGACCGCCCTGATCGAAGCGTCAGGGGCAGCCATGTTGCTGGTAACCTGTCCGATATGTTACAAAGTCTTCAATGAGGAATACAACCTGCCTGTTCCGGTGGAGCACCATTCGGTCTATTTTGACCGGCTGATCCATGAAAAGCCCTACCTCTTCACCCGTTCATCCCTTCGGTTGAGCTATCATGATCCGTGTGACCTGGGGCGCGGGTCAGGAATCTATCAGCAGCCCCGCAGCGTGATCCGTCAGGTCGGGGAGTTGGTTCCCGTAGCCCACGAAAAGGCGGATAGCCTCTGTTGCGGCGGTAGCCTGGCCAACCTCTCCATCACCCCTGATCAGCGGGCTCTGGTAACCGATACGGCTTATCAGGTACTGGCTTCGGGTTCTCCCGACTATATCGTCACTTCCTGCCCGCTTTGCAAGAAAACCTTTTCGGCGGGAAAACGCCAAATCCCGGTCATTGACCTGGCCGAAGCCCTGGCAATGACGCTCCACGGGGAGGAATCCCACACCGGAAAATCCGTCATGTCCGTCAAAGAGGCTGTGGCTGTTTAGCGAACATCACTCCTGCCTGCGGGAACAGAATCTGCATTTCCCACTATTGCTGCGCCATTTTCCTAAATGGCGGTTTTCCTGGCTTTGTCAATCTGCTCCTGCACCACCGCATCAATCACCGCGATGGCCGTGATGTTGACGATATCCCTTACAGTGCTCTCAATATCGGTGAAATGGATGGGTTTGTTCAATCCCATCTGTATCGGACCTATCGATTCGCCCGTACTCATCTCCTGAAGCAGTTTGTATGCCACATTGGCAGAGCTGAGATTGGGAAATACCAGGGTGTTGACATCCTTGTTGTTGAGTCTGGAGAAGGGGTATTTCCGGTCGCGGAGTTTTTTGTCAAGGGCGAAGTTGACCTGCATCTCCCCGTCGATGAGCAGGTCGGGGTATTTTTCCTGCAGATAACGGACTGCTTCGTGGACGGAGGCAGGACTACCCACGGGATCGGAACCGAAATTGGAATAGGAAAGCATGGCGATTTTTGGTTCCCGGGCGAAGAAACGCACGGTATTCTGGGCCAGCCTGGCCACATCGATGAGGGTTTCCGTATCGGGATGGCGGTTGATCAGGGTGTCACACAGGAAATAAGTTCCCTTGGAAGAATTCAGGATATGCATGGTTCCGAAATGGTTGTACCCTTCCCTGATGCCAATCACCTCTGTGGCGACCTTGATGGTGTTGGAATATTTGGTGTACACTCCGGTGATAAAGGCATCGGCATCCCCGGTTTCAACCATCATCATGCCGAAATAGTTACGCTCAAACATTTTGTCCATTGCTTCGTCAAGGGTAGCGCCTTCCCTTGCCCTTTTGGCAGTAAGTATCCTTGCATAGTTTTCCCTCCGCCCGGATTCACGGTCGTCGCGGAGCTCCACAATGGTGCATCCTTCAAGATTCAGGTTGAGTTCAGCGGCCAGCTTGTCAATTTTGTGTCTGTTGCCGAGCAGGATGGGATGGCAGATCCCTTCCTGGAAGGCTTCGACAGCCGCTTTCAGCATATTGGGATGTGACCCTTCGGCAAAGACCACCCTGCGCGGATTTTGCCGCGCCATTTCCAGAAACTGGCGGGTAAGCTTGGTCTCGTATCCCATCATCTGTTTCAGATGGTCTTTATAAGCCTCCCAGTTGTCGATGGATTTCCGGGCTACCCCCGAATCCATGGCTGCTTTGGCTACTGCTGCCGATACCTCGGTGATCAGCCGGGGATCCACTGGTTTGGGAATGATATAATCTCTTCCAAACTGAAGCTGGTTGACATTGTAGGCAGCATTCACCAGGTCGGGAACGGCCTGCTTGGCCAGACCGGCAATGGCCAGGCATGCCGCCAGCTTCATCTCTTCGTTGATGATTCTTGCGCGGGTATCCAGGGCCCCTCTGAAAATATAGGGGAACCCGATTACATTGTTGATCTGATTGGGGTAGTCGGAGCGGCCGGTGGCGATGATCACATCCTCACGGGAAGCCCTTGCCTCTTCATAGGGAATTTCAGGAACCGGGTTGGCAAGTGCAAAAACCACAGGGTTGACGGCCATCGTCTTCACCATGTCGCCTGTCAGCACGTTCCCCTTAGACAATCCTACGAATACGTCGGCATCCTTCACCGCTTCCGCCAGGGTGTGAATTCCTTTCCGGGTGGTGGCAAATAATTTCTTGGAGTCGTTGAGGTCGTCCCTGTCGGAAGAAATGACCCCTTTGCTGTCGATCATGACGATATTTTCAGGACGGGCACCCAACGCCATATAAAGCTTGGTGCAGGATACGGCGGAAGCTCCGGCTCCGTTGACCACGATACGTACCCTGGAAATCTCCTTCCCCGCCAGCTCAAGCGCATTGAGAAGTCCTGCGGCGGAAATGATGGCGGTTCCATGCTGGTCGTCGTGCATTACCGGAATGTCCAGCTCTTCCTTCAGCCGCTTCTCGATTTCAAAACATTCGGGAGCCTTGATGTCTTCGAGGTTGATGCCACCAAAAGTGGGGGCGATCGCCTTGACCACTTCGATGAACTTGTCGGGATTCTTTTCATCGACTTCGATGTCGAATACGTCGATGCCCGCATAAATTTTAAACAGCAATCCCTTTCCTTCCATCACCGGCTTGCCTGCCAGAGCCCCGATATCTCCCAGCCCAAGCACTGCCGTCCCATTGGAGATCACTGCTACCAGATTCCCTTTGGCGGTGTACTCATAGGCAGTCTCGTTGTCCTTTTCAATTTCCAGACAGGGTTCGGCAACCCCGGGGGAGTATGCCAGCGAAAGATCGGCCTGCGTGCTGTGCGGTTTGGTCGGGATTACTTCAATCTTCCCTGGTTTTCCCTGGGAATGATACAACAATGCAGCTTCCCTTGTAATTTTTGCCATACGGTTTATTTTATAAACTGGCGGCAAAACTATAAAAATTGAGAAAGGGGGAGGTTTGAATGATAATCCGGTGCGAAAAATTAAGAAATAATTATGAAATGTAAAAAATCATTTCTCCGGGACTTTGTACCATTTGTTGATGGCTTCGCCAGGCTGGTAATTCCCGATATAGGAAATTGCTTCCTCCGGAGTGTGGCAGATGTGGTACAAACTGCGGTATTCGGGTTTCGAAAAATGAGCTTCAAAAGCCCGGTCAAACTGAAGGAACAGGTTGTCGAAAAAACCTTCCGTATTGATGAAAACGATCGGTTTCCGGTGGTAGTCGAGTTGTTTGAGGGTGATCACCTCGATGATTTCCTCAAGCGTTCCGAAACCTCCCGGCAGAGCGACAAAGGCGTCGCTCAGTTCTCTCATCCTGGCCTTCCGGGTGGCCATATCGGTGGTGATTTCCACTTCATGGGAATGGTTGGAAATCAGGTTCCTTCCCTGCATCATTTCAGGGATTATCCCTGTGGTCCGCGCCCCTGAGGCTTTGGCCGCAATGGTCACCGCCTCCATCAGCCCCACGTTGGCACCCCCGTTGATTAATGAGTGACCCTGCTCACCGATAAGCCTTCCCAACTTCCGGGCTTCGTGAAAGTAAATGTCGCTGATGGCGTTGCTCGAACTGCAGAATACACAAATGTTCATTGAAAAGAGTAAAAGATGTTGGACTAAAAGATGATGGACTAAAAGATGATGGACTAAAAGATAATAGACTGGAAGATGATAGACAAAGTCCGGGATCTGTGGGCTTTTTGTCTTTTGATCTTCTTACGCGTCGATATTGGCATAAACTGCGTGGTCTTCGATGAATTTACGGCGTGGGGGGACGTCGTCACCCATGAGCATGGCGAAGATATGGTCGGCTTCGGCCGCATTTTCGATGGTCACCTGCTGCAGGGTCCGTTTCTCCGGATTCATGGTGGTGTCCCAGAGTTGTTCGGCGTTCATCTCTCCCAAACCTTTGTATCGCTGGACGGTGACACCCGATTCGTTCCCCTCGGCCCATTCATCGATTAGCTGAAGCCTTTGTTGTTCCGTCCATGCATAGGATTCTTTCTTTCCTTTTTTCAGCAGGTAGAGTGGAGGAGTGGCGAGGTAGAGGTGACCGCGTCGGATCAGCCCCTGCATATAGCGGAAGAAGAAGGTCATGATGAGGGTGTCGATATGGCTGCCGTCGACATCGGCGTCGGTCATCACCACTACTTTGTGATAGCGAAGCTTGTCAAGGTTCAGCCCTTTGGAGTCGTCGTCGGTACCGATGGTGACTCCCAGCGCCGTGAAGATATTTCTGATTTCTTCGTTCTCGAGAATTTTGTGCTGCATGGCTTTTTCGACGTTGAGGATTTTACCCCTGAGCGGCAAAATGGCCTGTGTTCGTCTGTCACGGCCTTGTTTGGCCGTACCGCCTGCAGAGTCACCCTCCACGATGAAGAGTTCACATTTTACGGGATCGCGTTCGGAGCAATCGCTCAACTTGCCTGGAAGTCCTCCTCCGGTGAGCGCATTTTTGCGTTGCACCATCTCTCTTGCTTTCCTGGCGGCATGCCTGGCCTGTGCAGCAAGTATTACCTTGTCCATGATGATCCGTGCTGCCCGGGGATTTTCCTCCAGGTACCAGGCAAGCATCTCGCTCACTGCCTGGTCGACAGAGGCTGTGACTTCCGAATTCCCCAGTTTCGTTTTGGTCTGCCCTTCAAACTGGGGTTCCTGCACCTTCACGGAAATCACGGCAGTAAGCCCTTCCCGGAAGTCGTCCCCGTTGATCTCCAGCTTGAGCTTCGAAAGAAGCCCCGACTGGTCCGCATAGGTCTTCATGGTCCGGGTCAGTCCCCTCCGGAATCCTGTCAGGTGCGAACCCCCTTCGATCGTGTTGATGTTGTTCACATAGGAATGGACATTCTCCGAATAGGAGTTGTTGTATTGCAGCGCAATTTCTACCGGGATGCCATTCTTCTCGGTCGATACATTGATGATGTCGGGCGTAAGCCTTACCCTGGAGTCGTCGAGATACGCCACAAATTCCTTGAGTCCCTCGGTCGAGAAAAAGGTCTCTTTCTTGAAATCCCCGTTCTCTTCCACAACTCTCTCATCGGTAATTTTCAGGCTGATGCCGGCATTCAGAAAAGAGAGTTCACGGAGGCGGGCAGTCAGTACATCATATTTGTATTCGGTGGTTTGAAAGATGGTGTCGTCGGGTTTAAAGGTAATGATGGTACCTGATTCGTTGCTTTCACCCACTTCCTTTACCGGGTAAAGGGGTTTCCCGATATTGTATTCCTGAACCCAGACTTTTCCGTTCCGGTGCACTTCTGCCTTCATGTAGGTGGACAAGGCATTCACACAGGAGACGCCGACCCCGTGCAATCCTCCGGATACCTTGTAGGAGTCTTTGTCGAATTTTCCTCCGGCGTGCAGTATCGTGAGTGCCACTTCCAGCGCGGAACGGTTCTCCTTGGTGTGGATTTCCGTGGGAATCCCACGGCCATCGTCCTTCACCGTAATGGAATTGTCACCATGGATGGTCACCTCGATATTCCTGCAATAACCTGCCAAAGCTTCGTCGATGGAATTGTCGACCACTTCGTACACCAGATGGTGTAACCCGCGGTCATTCACATCCCCGATGTACATGGCCGGTCTTTTCCTTACGGCTTCCAATCCCTCAAGCACCTGGATGCTGTCGGCTCCGTAGTTGTCGTTTCCATTCCCGTTCGTCCCCGTCTGGCTATTTTTTTCTGAATCGCTCATCGTTTTTACCTGATTTTTTTTGCTTTGTTTCCCAATGGTTCACCCGTTATTTAAATCCCTGCTAATGGAAGTTTTTAAATTTAGGAAACGATTGACATACAAATGTTTATTATTTAAGAAACGCTATTTGAACCAATCGCCAAATATAAGAAAATAACCCGTGAAACCTGAACTTTCACGGGTTGTATCGGGTTCTTTTGTTGATAACTTAATCCTGCATTCCGGGTCAGAAGGAATAGCTGATTCCTGCCAGCATGTTAAAGCTTTGGACGGGATATCCCAGCCAGCGTTCGTACTTCTGAAGTCCAAAATTGTTGAGCTGGCCAAAGGCTGCCAGTTTCCGCGTGATGGCATAATTTCCCCTGAGATTGATGTCGATGGCGGTTCCCAGTTCATATTCCCGGGGTACCGGACTAAAGGCTTCTGCAAGCTCGTCCCATTGGGAGGGAATACCCGGAATAACGCCGTATTGTTTAAGCAAACCGGTTCTTTTCCCTATGGCATAGACATCGGCCGACACGTTGAAGCGGTCGCTGACGGCATAATTCAGCGAGACGGTGGCGTCGAACGACGGCATGTTCCAGGGTTTTGCCTCCTCTGTCATGTTGTATTTGTAAATGTTGGCATTCACCAGAATGTTGAGTTTGTCACCGGCATAATGGGTGATTTCGCCGTTGAATCTGGTTGTTTTCATGTTGTCGTAAAGCACCTTGAAGGTGTTGTCGACATATTTCGGACCGGGCAGCAGTCCCATCGTGGGAAGAGTGAATCCCTGGAGGAAATAGAAAGGATGGCTGTCAAATTCGGAATAGTCGACCTGGATCTTGAAGTTGGTTTTGGAAGAGAGTTTCCCGTCGAAACCTCCGAAGATACGGTATTTTTCGAGATGATTTCTGACGCTCAGTTCCGGATCAACATATGGATTGATCTCCGCGATGGCCGAATAATGGTTGTGGTGATAATCCCCGTCCACGCCGGCAAAAACGTTGATGATCTCTTTTACCGGAGAGAAATTGAATCTCACATCGGGCGCAATTTTGAAGGCCGCCTTGTCCACTTTGCCCCCCACTATCCAGGATTTGAATCCCAACTTCAGGTTGATGGTTTCGTTCCCAATGTAAACGGCCGGTTTAAAATAGAGCCAGGTTTGTTTCCTGCTGGTGATGGTGGGGAGGAAGGATTGGGTGAGGCTGTCGGGGAGCAGTTCCAGCAACCCCGCGATAGGCAGCATGTTCAGCAGGGAGGAATAGACCGACGACACCCCGGAATATTCAAATCCGGTATTCAGGAGGAGTGAGAAACGGTCGTGGGGCCGGTTGAAATCCATGTTGAAGCGGGCGAAATCCTCCCGCTGGCCGGTTTTGGTGCCAAAGCGATAATAGGCGAAGTCGAAACCTGCCGAGGGGTCACTTTTTGTGGCGTAAATGTTTTTCAGGTTCATTTGAATCCCTCCCCGGGTGAAGGTCTGCTTTTCTCCCTGGTAGGTAAAAGAGTGATTGCCGGCTTTTAAAATTGCGGGGATGGAGTCGGGTATCCCGTCTCCCGGATAGCCGTAATAACGGAATCCGCTGAGGTCCACTCCCAGGTTCACCGAAAGGGTTGATTTGCGGAACATGTGCTTGAGGAAGAGTTCCGCCTCATTGTCGGAGAAAGGGGCTTTTACCCTGTCCCCATTGGCCAGCGTAAGCTTGCTGTGGGAAGAGAGGTGCATGGCATGAATTCCGAAAATCGAATTCTTGTTCTTCGTGTTGTTGAAAAACAACTCTCCGTAAGGTTTGTTGTAATTCCCCAACCCGGCTCTTACAAGGCCGTATCCGGGATCTTCGGCCGGTTTGCCCACCACTGTGGCAGCCTGCATTGTTTTCACCGACAAGGCCGAAAAGATGGGTTTGCTGTCGATGGTGTAGGTAAAATCCGGTTTTTTGAAGTCATCCCCTTTAATGACGGGATTTTCATTGATTTTTTCCGCATCAATGGCAGTAGGGGTGTAGGCCTTCACCACTTCGACCTCCTGCCGCAGGGTGTCCTTCTGTCCAGATGCTGATCCGGAGATCCCGAGCATAACCAGTGTAACCGCTGTTACGGCTGAAAAATATCTTATCATCATGGTTTCTTTGTTTTACTGTTGATTCAAATTGATTTGCATGGGATTTCCCGGTGTGGGTTCCGTCTCCCGTTTTTCCCGTGTTTCCACCTCAGCCAGTTTGCGGCTTGCCTCTGCCTTGATTCCGTCATCCTCCACCGGATAGTTCTCCAGTAAACTTTTAAGGGTATGCTTGGCCTGGAAATCATCTTTTTTGATCACGTAAATGTCCGACAGGAGTATGAAACTTTTTGCAAGCCAATATTGGTGAGAGGTACCTTTGTCGATAAAGTCAAGGATCTCTTTTTCTGCGGCAGCCAGATTTTGCTTCCGGAAGTAAATGTCGGCCACCAGGTATTTGGCTTCTGCCCCGGTGACGGTATTGGTAGCAGCCGAAGCTTCGCGCATGCCGTTGAGCGCCTGGTCATAATTCCCGAGGTTGTAGGCCGACTTGGCGCTGATGTAAGAGGCTTCACTTTTCAGTTCGGCACTGCTCTTTTCAGCCTTCATCAATTTCTCCGCATTTTCAATGGCATCGCGGTATTTTTCCAGCCTGAATTCACACCGCATCTGTCCGGCCAGGGCTTTGACGATGTTCCACTGGTTGTTGGACACAGTTTCCAGCCGGTCGTAGAATTCGAGGGCTTCTTCATATCTTCCCGCGTTGAAGAGCAATTCCGAACCCTTGACCAGCGCCTGTTCGCTGAAGGCATTTGAGGGTTGGCGTGACACAAAAATATAATGGTCGAGTGATTCCGAATATTTCCCCTGGCTGTAAAGCGCTTCACCCAGATAGAACCGGGCATTCAGCACAAAACCCCCGTTGGGAAATTCCCGGAGATATTTTTTCAACTGGTTGGCCGCATCGGGATCGTTGGCCATGAAAAGGCGTTCGGCAGCCTGGTAGGAGAGGGAATCCTTCTCCGAAGCAGTTACCATGGTGCCGGTACCCATGTTGTTTGCATAGGCAAAGTATGCATCCACATTATTGAGTTCGATGTAACAGTTCTTGATCCCCATCAGGGCCGCTTGCGCTTCCTGGGTACCTCCGAAATTTTCGGCCACCTCTTTGTAAAACTTCAGCGAATTCTGGTAGTCCTCCAGGTTGTAGTGAATAAGACCCATCTGGAGAAGCGCTTTCGGGTAGAAGGTGCTTTCCTTGTATTTGTCGATAATGACCTGGTATTCTCTCTTCGCGTCCGCATATTTCCCGTCGCGTTCCAGCGATCTCCCGGTTTCGAAATGGGCATTGGCGAGGTAAGGCGATTGCGGATAAGAGGAGGTCAGGTTTCTCAGCAGGCTGACTTTGGCCTGCTGGTTCCCCTGGAGACCGCTGCAGAAGGCCATCTGATAGAGTGCGTAGTCGGCATCGTAAAGTTTCATGTTAAAGGCCTGCTGATAATTGCGGACCGCTTCCGTATAGTTCCTGGCAATAAACCAGGTGTCGCCCAGACGGTTGTACACGTCGGCGATCTTCTGGCTTCTCCGTCCCTGCATGGCTGTCAGATATTTGTTGAAAGTAGTGCCTGCCTGCTGGTAATTCTCCAGTTTAAAGTAGGCGTATCCCAGGTTGTAATAGGCCTCATTGTACTCTTCCAGGGAGGTGGCTCCCGGAGTTTGAAGGAACTGGTTGAATCCTGAAATGGCTGAATTGTAGTCGCCGGTCCGGTAGAGCGCTTCTGCACGCCAGAAGCGGGCTCCCGCAGTGACAGCGTTGGTATGCCTGTTCTCCAGCGATTTGTCGAAGAGGGCAATGGCTTCTTCAGTGGCCTGGTTGGCAAGCAATTCGAGCCCCCGGTAATAGGTAACCCTCTGATAAGCCTTGTTGATTTCCGGATTCCTGACTTTGATCTTTTCGATCGAACTGATGGCATCTCGGTAATTCCGGGTCACCATGTACACGTCGACCAGGTACTGGTAGGCCGCCGTGTTGCGTTCCGAATTGGGATAAAGGGTGATGTACTTGTCAAATGCCTTGATGGTTTCGTTAAAGGGAGAGTAGGAAAGTTCATAGGTGAGCTTGGCGTAGTTGAAAAGCGCATCTTCCTTCACCCCGGCATCATAATCCATCTCGGATGCGGCCTCGAAGGCGATGCGTGCTTTTTCCTTTTGTCCTGTGCGTACATAACTGTCGGCCAGATGATAATAGCTGTTCTGGGCAATCTGGTCATTTCCTTTGGAAGCTTTTTCCAGGAAGGAGACCGCCTTCTCAAACTGTCCGGTATTGTAATAGGAATACCCCAGAATATAATGGTCTTCCCTCGACTTGTTTCCGGGGGTTTCATGGTAAAATTCCAGAAACTGGATGGCATCGCTGAACCGGCGGATATGAAAGTAGGAATCCCCGATGATTTTTGCCAGTTCAGGTTTGTACGACTCCTCCACATCATTGATGATGGGGACGATGTAGTTGATCACCTCCCCGTATTTCTCCTGTTTGTAGTAGATCTGACTGACATACATCGGAATAACCTTCGAGAAGTTGGGGTCTCCCTCCAATTGACGGAAACCTTCCAGGGCCTCATCATAGTCCGCTTTCAGGTATTTAATATGGGAGTAGTAATACAGGGAAGGTTTTGCCAGAATGTGATTTTTGTCCTTGATCATCACAAATTCGTTGAGCGCCAAATCGGGTTCGTCGGTCATCAGGTAGGAATATCCTGCCATATAGCCGCATTTGACCTGGTCGGAAGCAGAGAGTCCCTCCCGTTCCACATCTCCCAGGGTCCGCACAGCCAGCTGAAACCGCTTTTTGTCAAACTGGAATTCTCCCAGGTAAAATTTCGCATAATTGCTGTATGGACTGTCGGCATATTCCTTTATGAAATTGTTCAGCATCTTTTCTCCGGTGACATGTTCGGAGCGAAGTGCCGACAACGCCATGAAATAATAGGCTTCTGACGAAATTTCCGATTTTTCGTCTGCCTTTTCCATGATTTTCTCAAACTGGCGGTAGGCAGCGTTGTATTTGGCCGACCTGAAAAGCTCCTTTCCCAGGGCGATCTCTTTCTGTATGTCGGTATAGTAACGGGTCTCCTGTCCGTGAAGCCCGGTAACCGACAGCAAAAGCGCGGCAAATAGAGCAAATAGCTCAAGTTTATTCATCTTCATATCTGGTATTTAATGAATTGTTTTTCAATCATTCAACATGTTTTATTTCTGTCTGTAATCCCGTTCCGGCGAAACGTGAAGGGGTTAAACCCTTTACCGGACAGTGCGAAGCACCCCGGACGTTTCTTCCCGTCAAATACCGGACCGTTCCGGCAAAAAACGTGCAATTGTCTGCAACAGTAAATAAATTCAACTAAAGTAGTGCTTTCAAATCGTTGAAAATGAAACTCCGCTTCCATTTTCTTAACAAAAAACTGTTAGTTACTTTCGTTTATTATCAGGAAGGATAAAAAAGTTTGGGTTACCTTCGTGAAAAATTGGGCGATTATGGAGGGAGAACCTATCATTTCATTGGTGGATGCCGATATTTTTCAACGCGATGAACTGATTTTGCGGAATGTGAATCTGACAATTAACGCGGGTGAATTTGTGTATGTGATCGGCAGGGTAGGGACAGGCAAGTCGAGCCTGATTAAAACCCTGAATGCGGAAATTCCGCTTGTCAGTGGCAGTGGCACTGTGGCCGGATATCCTTTGCATTCGCTAAAACAGCGCGACATACCAATGCTTCGCAGGAAACTGGGGGTTGTTTTTCAGGATTTCAGGTTGCTCAACGACCGGACTGTCAGGGCCAATCTGGAGTTTGTGCTGAAGGCCACCGGCTGGAAGGATCCCAATGCGATCACGGAAAGAATCCACCAGGTGCTGGAGCAGGTCGACATGGAAAAATGGCTTGTCAAAATGCCTCACCGGTTGTCGGGAGGGGAACAGCAACGGATTGTGATTGCCCGGGCTATCCTCAACGATCCGCCGCTGATTCTTGCCGATGAGCCCACCGGAAACCTCGATCCCGAAACTTCAGAGCAAATACTGGGACTCCTTCAGGCGTTGAACCGTTCCGGGAAGACAGTCCTGATGGCCACCCACGATTATACCCTTATCAGCAAGCACAAAGCCCGCTCCCTGGTCTGTGAAGGCAGCAGGCTTATCGACGCCTCCAGATCCGACGGACAGCTGGATTTTGCGGAACTGCTGTAGATCTACCTTCATTTTTAAGGTTGCGAACATTTCCCCTCCTTGTTTGAGGAGGGGTGGCATTCCGTGAGGTACGAGCGGAATGACGGGGTGGTTACTGAAACGCCATGTGCCAAACCCGTCCCCTCCTTGCGTAAGGAGGGGTGGCATTCCGTGAGGTACGAGCGGAATGACGGGGTGGTTACTGAAAAGCCATGTGCCAAACCCGTCCCCTCCTTGCGTAAGGAGGGGTGGCATTCCGTGAGGTACGAGCGGAATGACGGGGTGGTTCACCAACCGATTTTTTCCGTATATTTAATCAAAAAATGCCCCAACTACACAATCTTCCAATCTTAAAACCACTCAGAAAGCAACTAAGGAACAACGCTACTTCAGCAGAAGCAATCCTTTGGACAATACTAAGTAACAGGAAAATAGGCGGATATAAATTTCGCCGTCAACACTCTGTCGGTCGGTATGTGATTGATTTTTATTGTCCGGAATTGAAGTTGGCCATCGAACTGGATGGTGAACCTCATGCAAATGCTGCAAATATTGATAAGGATGAAACAAGAGAATATTTCCTGAATAAAAATGGCATTACTGTATTCCGGTATGAGAATCGGTGGGTGTTTGAGTTTCCGGAGGAAATATCAGAGGATATACTTCAATTTGCAGGAAGAAAGAATTCCACCACCTCCCCCGCCTGAGGCGGGTACTCCTCCTGTCCAGGAGGAGAAATTTTCGATCTCTGTGGATGATTATCTACCACCTCCCCCGCCTGAGGCGGGTACTCCTCCTGTCCAGGAGGAGAAATTTTCG
>CAYYJE010000041.1:17699-22532 GCA_964472165.1 uncultured Prolixibacteraceae bacterium
TATCTACCACCTCCCCCGCCTGAGGCGGGTACTCCTCCTGTCCAGGAGGAGAAATATCCGATTTCCAGCGCAAATCACGGTGTAAGTTTCTCCGCCATGGCATCGGCCAGCGCAACCAGTTCCGCGGTGGTGTCGACCTTCAGGGCGCCCTTCTCTTCAATCGGCTGGTACACCAGATCCCACTTCACCTTTTCGGCGAATTCCATCAGATTTTTGACCCCTCCGCCATTCCAGGAGTAATTGCCGAAGATTCCCAGATAATGGTTTTTGATGCCCATGTGCTCAATGGTGGAAATCAGCGTTTCCACATTGGGGAAAAGGGCGTTGTTGTAAGCACAGCTGCCGACGATAAATCCCTGGTATTTGAATATGTCGTTGATGATGTACGAAGAATGGGTTTTGGAAGCGTCGTAAACCCTTATATTTTTAATGCCTCTTTCTGCAATCTTCCGGGCTACCACTTCGGCCATTTTCTGGGTATTGCCGTACATCGACCCGTATACGATGACCACTCCCTTTTCCATGTCGTACGAGCTCCATTTGTTGTAACGGTCAAGCACCCAGGGCAGGTCGGTGCGCCACACGGGACCGTGGGTGGCAGCAATCATCCTGATCTCCAGGTCGGCGAGTTTTTTGATGGCCCGCTGGGTGTGGGCACAATATTTCCCCACAATGTTGGTGAAATATCGCATCACCTCCACCTCGTAAAAATCGAGGTTGATTTCGTCGTCAAAGATGCCCCCGTCGAGGGTGCCATAACTTCCGAAAGCATCGCCTGAAAAAAGAATCCGGTGGTTGACCTCATAGCTTACCATCGTTTCAGGCCAGTGCACCATGGGAATCGACCTGAATTTCAGGGTGTGGCTCCCCAGCTCCAGGATGTCGTCGTCGTAAACCTCCAGGGTTTTCTGCGGCTTCATGTAGTAGCTTTCCACCAACTGGAAGGTCTTTTTGTTCCCCACCAGGGTGACTCCGGGATATTTCCCGGTAATGGCTTTCAGCGCCCCTGAATGGTCAGGCTCCATGTGGTTGATTACCAGGTAATCAACTTGCCGGCCTTTCAGCAATGTGTCGATGTGATCGAGGTAGTCGTCGATGAACTGCCGCTCGACAGTATCGATCAGCGCTACCTTCTCATCCATGATCAGGTATGAGTTGTAGCTGATTCCGTGGGGAATGGGCCATATGTTCTCGAAAAGATGGGTTCTGCGGTCGTTGAATCCCATGAACCAGATGTTGTCGGCGAGTTTGACCTGTAACATGACGGGAAATTATTTTTTATTCAGGATGCGAAATTAGCAAAATTTGCGTTTGATGGCAGTCCCGGGAGAAGAAGCTTTCGGTGCACTTTTCAAAGAAAACTGAAATCAAAAAAGAGATTATATTTGTTCAAAATTTGACATATGGCAATTGAAAACAAGAACAGATTGTTGCTTTCTCCGCGGACCGGGAAACGGTTGATCCTGTTTTTTGCGGTGGCGGCTGCTCTTGCCGGACTGAAAGCCTACCAGGTGTACAATTTTGTCTTCCGGGAGAATGTCACAAAGGATTACGTAATCTTTATCACCGGCAAAACAACTTTCGACATGGTGGTTGACTCACTGGAAACGAACGGGGTAATGCGCAACATGAAGGCATTCCACTGGGTAGCCAAACAGAAAGAGTGCCGGAATTTCATCAAACCCGGCAGATACCTCTTCAGGAAAGGAATGAATGCCAACCAGGTGGTAAACATCCTCCGGTCGGGGCTTCAGGAACCTGTGAGGTTAATTTTCAACAACATACGGACCAAAGAACAGCTTGCCGGGGTGGTAAGCCGCTACCTGGAAGCCGATTCCCTCTCCATTCTGGAACTTTTCGATCCGGAGACAATCAGGGACTATGGATTTACCACGGAGACCTTTGCTGCAATGTTTATCCCCAACACCTACGAGTTTTACTGGACCACTTCGGCAAAGCAGTTCGGCGACCGGATGAAACTCGAATATGAGGCTTTCTGGAATGAAGAACGGCGCAGGAAGGCCGAAGTCCTTGGCATGTCTCCCACGGAGGTGGCTACCCTGGCTTCGGTTCTGCAGGAGGAGAGCAACAAACAAAGTGAAAAGCCGCGCATTGCCGGGGTGTACATCAACAGACTCCGGAAGGGGATGTTGCTTCAGGCCGATCCGACCGTGAAATTTGCCGTGGGTGATGTCACCCTCCGGAGGATTCTTCTCCGCCACCTCGATACCGATTCGCCCTACAATACCTATCTCTATCCCGGCCTGCCCCCGGGTCCCATCACCTTCCCCGAAATCCAGTCGATTGATGCGGTGCTCAATTATGAAAAACACAACCTTTACTATTTTTGCGCACGGGAAGATTTCTCAGGATACCACAACTTCGCACGCACCCATGCCGAACACGAACGGAATGCGGCACGCTACCATGCGGCACTGGATTCGATGAGAAGGGCAGGGGATTAGAGGATTTAAGGGTTAACGAAAGGTGCAAAAATTCTCATAAGGATTTCTTTTTCCTTGTCCCAGTTCAGTTCGGCAGCAGCTTTTTCAAGATTCAAGGCCCACTTCTGACGTAAAACATCATTGAACAGGGCTTCCCGGAAAGTGGCGGCCAGGACTTCAGGGACGAACGATGAGGCGATCAGGCCGATGTCGTAGTCTTTCACTATCCTGCCCATTTCAGGCAGGTCAGAAACCACCACGGGGATCCGTGCCTGGATGTAATCAAAAAGCTTGTTGGGAAGCGCATAGCGGTAGCTGAGGCCAAGGTCTTCCTCCAGCGAGATTCCAAGACTGGCCTGGCGGGTGAGGTTCCACAGCTTTTCCGGCGGGAGTTTCCCTGTGAACCTGACATTTTTGAGGTGAAGTCCGGCGACCAGGAGTTGTAATTCTTCTTCCAGATCACCGCTGCCTGCAATTGCCAGCTGTGCCTCCGGAAGCAGATCCATGGCAAGGATCGCCTTTTCCACTCCCCGGCCTTTGTTCAGAGCTCCCTGGTAAATGATCAGGGGCAGGTCGGGATGCACTTCCGGAACGACAGGCTCCTCTTTTTCCGGCTTCCTGAGAAATGGAAGGTTGCGGACCACGGCAAAGGGGATCCCGTACAAACGGGAGTAAATCGCTGCAATGGGAGAACTTACCGTGCAGGCTGCGGCTACTCCCGGGACCAGATGCTTCTCAAGCCAGCGCCAGAAGCTTTGGATCCGCGGACGGCCTACCAGCTCGGGTACTTCCGTGAAATATTCGTGGCTGTCGTACACCACGGGCTTTCGCCTGAGCCATCCGGCAACCCGGTTGGCGGTCAGTGTGTCCAGATCGTTGGCCAGCAACAGGTCAAAGCGGCGGAACAACAGGAAAAGGAGGAGCCGTTTGTTGTATTCTGCATAAAACAGCGGGCCTTTCCGGAAGATCAACCGCATCCGGTGGATGGCATAAGGCCTTTCTGCCAGGGGTTGCGATTCAGGAAGCCTGCGGCCCACCAGCAGCACCTGGAATCCCATCTCCGTCAGGGTCCGGCAAACACGGTCCACCCGCTGGTCGCCCGACAGGTCATTGGTCACCGATACAATGATCTTTTTCAATGCCGTAATTTTTAGCTAAAAGTAGAAAGAATAATAAAAACGGAAACTTTCCCTGCACTATTGTGCCCTGATTTTTCAGGTTAAACCCTTTGGTTTGATTTTCTCAGCTTTGAAGTATCTTTGGCGCAAACAAATGGTGATGCTATTTCTGGAAAATATTTCCCTGCGCCGCTTCCACACATTTGCAACGGAGGCGAAAGCGCGTTACTATCTGGAATTCTCTTCAGCGGATGAACTCCGGGAGATGTGGAAGGCCCGTCCCGGGTTGTTCAGCCAGGTTTTGGTCATGGGCGGCGGCAGCAATTTGCTTTTTACCGGCGATTACCCCGGAATGGTGATCCGGCCGGCAGTGACCGGAATTGCGTTGGAAAAGGAGGATGACCGGCATGTGTGGCTTCGCGCCGGAGCCGGCGTGGTGTGGGATGATTTTGTCAGCTTTGCCGTGGATGCGGGGTGGGGGGGAGTCGAAAATCTCTCGTTGATTCCCGGCATGGTTGGGGCAGTACCTGTGCAGAATATCGGAGCATACGGCTGCGAGGCCGCCAGCGTGATCAGCTCGGTGACCGGCGTGGAATTTCCATCGGGTGAAATCAGGGACTACGACGCATCCTCATGCCGGTTTGCATACCGCTCTTCGCTCTTCAAAGAACAACTCCGGGAGAAATTCATCATCACCTCGGTGGTCTTCAGACTGGACAAGGCACCACGGCTGAAGCTGGAATACGGCGAACTGAAAATGGAGGTTATGAAGAAGTTCAAAGGTTCAAAGGCTTCGCCGTTCAAGGGTTCAGGTGTTGTGGACGTTGCCGGGGTTGGTGAGGCAGATAATACTGAGTCCAATGTCCAATATCCAATATCCCATATCCAATCTGAAGAGGTGAAGGATGAGGGAGCAAACGACAGCAGGTTAGGAACGCCACTTAAGACGAAAGACTTAAACCTAACGACTTCCAATGAGGTTGAGGTTAAGGCTAAGGCTAAGGCTAAGATGAATGGCGAAGCCTCATTTAAGATTAAAGACTTAAGACTTGAGATTTCTCAAGTGCGGGAGGCGGTGATCAGGATTCGCAGAGGGAAGTTGCCTGATCCTGCCCTGCTGGGAAATGCAGGGAGCTTCTTCAAAAATCCGGTTGTAAGGAAAGAAGCGGCAGAAAAGCTGAAGGCGGCTTTCCCGGGCATGCCGCTTTATCCGGCCGGTGAAACTGCAGCACACGGTTCCGGGGAGGAAAGGATGAAATTGTCGGCGGGAT
>CAYYJE010000041.1:22632-26154 GCA_964472165.1 uncultured Prolixibacteraceae bacterium
GGTGAAACTGCAGCACACGGTTCCGGGGAGGAAAGGATGAAATTGTCGGCGGGATGGCTGATCGACCAGTGCGATTGGAAAGGCTTTCGCAGGGGGGATGCAGGTGTCCACCGCGACCATGCCCTGGTCCTTGTCAACTACGGCGATGCCTCCGGAATGGAGATCTTTAAGTTGTCGGAAGAGATCCGGTTCTCGGTGCGTAAGCGCTTCGGGGTGGAGCTGGAAAGGGAAGTCATTGTTGTCGGATAAATTAACCTCTTAGACGCAAATGTGAAGGGACTGAGAGACTTAGAGACCGGATCACGAAGTGCAGCGGAGTCTTGGCTCAGACGAGACCGGGTTACCGGATCACCGGATCACCGAAAGTTTTTACTCAGACCGCTTCCAGTTTCTCAAACGGGATGATTTCAAGTCCCTTGTATTTAAGGAAAAGGTTGGCGACTGCCAGGGTGTCTTTTTCGCAATATCTGACGATGCGGTCCAGGTCGTCTTCCCCGTAATAGACGCGGGCCACCTGGCTGCCGTCGATGTCGTCCTTGGGGGTGGGAATGCCGAAGAGGGCACACAGCAACGCCAGTGAGGTGTAGTGTTTGAAATCGCCGAATTTCCACAGTTGCAGTGTATCGATCAGGGTATCTTTTACCTCCCAGGGTTTGGCCCCTGCCACATCGAGAATCCGGGGCAGCGGCAATCCGTGAACCAGCATACGGCGGGCGATCCAGGGATAGTCGAACTCCTGGCCATTGTGGGCGCACAACCGTTTTTTCCCGGCCCTTTCCGATTTTTCAAGCGCCTGGGTAAACTCCTGCAGCAGCTTTTTCTCATCCCTGTCGTGGAACGATTTTACGCGATAGGTCCATTCCCCCTTTTTCTGGTAAAGGTATCCCATGGAGATGACGATGATCTTTCCGAATTCGGCAAAGATGCCTGCCCTGTCGTAGAGCCGGGAAGGATCATTTTCAGGGGTGACCTGGTTTTTCATTTTATCATCCCACAGTTTTTGCCAGTGGGGTTCCAGCTCTTCATAGCCGGTAACAGCGGGTACCGTTTCGATATCCAGAAAAAGGATCTCTTCCGGTTGGATATGGTCAAGCATTTTTTTGGGGATGTTTTTTCAGGATTTGTTTGATGTAATGGGTAAGAATCTCAATGGCTTTCTGGTTCAGACCGCCCTGAGGCACGATGATGTCGGCGAAATTCTTGGTAGGTTCAATGAATTGCATATGGCTGGGGCGCACGGTTTTTTCATACCGGTCCAACACGGTTTCCACATCCCGTCCCCGCTCCATGATGTCGCGGCGGATTACCCGGGATAACCGCACATCGGAGGCACAATCGACATACACCTTGACATCCATTAGGTTACGCAGATTCTCGTCGGCGAGGCACAGAATTCCTTCCACAATCAGCACATGCCGCGGTTCAACGGGAATGACCTCCGGTTGCCGGGTGCAGGTGATAAAGGAATAAGTAGGTTGGTATACCGTCTGCCCGTTTTTCAGCGCACGGATATGTTCCACCATCAGTTCAAACTCAATGGCGTCGGGTCTGTCAAAGTTCTTTTTCCGCCGTTCTTCCAACGAAAGATGGCTGTTGTCGTAGTAATAGGAATCATGCGACAGGATGGCCACCTCTCCTTCGGTAAACGATTCGGCAATCTTGTTGACCACCGTTGTTTTTCCGGAACCTGTACCTCCGGCAATTCCAATTATGAGCATACTTTATAAGGCTTTTGTTAAAATTCCGGGTAAAAGCTTACCCCATCCGTTCACTCAGCTAAATTAGTTTTAATTTCGCACGATAATAATCACCTCACCAAAATTGAATGTAAATTATGATCACACATATCGTGCTTTTCAGACTGAAGGAGTATTCTGCCCCGGAAAAAGCGGCCCTGAGAACGGAGTTGAAGCAAAAACTGGAGGCGTTGAAAGGGACGATCGGGGTGATTGTTCAGCTCGATGTCTTCCTTAACGAACTTCACGAAGAGAAGAATTACGATTTGATGTTGTTCTCCCGTTTCCGTAATGCGGAAGATATGGAGACTTACCGTGTTCATCCTGCACACCAGGAGGTGGTAGCGCGAATCGGAGAGGTGGCTGCATCGAGGGCTGCCATCGACTATACCACTGAAATGGCCCTTAATTCCTGAAAATCATGGGGAATCTCTATCCACTGAAATTCGCCCCCTCATTCAAGGAACGGTTGTGGGGCGGTAACCGGATGCACAAGGTGCTGAACAAACCTTCGTGTCCTCTTGAAAAATGCGGTGAAAGCTGGGAACTTTCGGCTGTGGAAGGTCATGTGTCGGTGATTTCCAACGGTTTTCTGGCAGGCAACAACCTGCAGGAGCTCGTTGAGGTTTACATGGGTGACCTTGTAGGTGACAAGGTATATGACCGCTTCGGAATAGAGTTTCCGCTTCTGATCAAGTTCATCGATGCCGAAGATGACCTTTCGATACAGGTGCATCCCAACGATGAGCTGTCGAAGAAGCGCCATTCGGCCTATGGAAAAACGGAGATGTGGTACGTGGTGGATGCCGACCCCGGAGCCCGGCTGATCTCCGGTTTCAACCAGGAAGTGGACCGGGAAAAGTACATTTCGTACCTGCAGCAGGGACGGATTCAGGAACTTCTCCTTTCTGAGGAAGTATTCCCAGGCGATGTTTTTTTCATCCCTGCCGGGAGAGTTCATGCCATCGGAAAGGGAATCCTCCTGGCTGAAATTCAGCAGACTTCCGATGTGACCTATCGTATTTTTGACTTCAACAGGGTTGACAAACACGGGAAACCCAGGAAGCTTCATACCGACCTGGCACTGGATGCCATAGACTTCTCCTGGAAGGAAGGAAACAAAGTCGGCTACGACAGGAAGAAAAACAGTCCTGTGGAGCTGGCAGTCTGTCCCTGGTTCACCACCAACCTTCTGGAGCTGGACCAGATGGTGGAGAAGGATTTTTCGCAGCGTGATACTTTTGTAATTTACATGGGAATCGGTGGGGCTGTGCGGCTGGTATGGCGCGATGGAGAAGAAACCATCGGGAAAGGTGAAACGGCACTGGTTCCCGCTGTTCTCGAAGAATTCAGGCTGGAGCCCCTTAACGGGGAAGCCCGGCTTCTGGAAGTGTATATAGATTAAAGCACATGGAGATAAAACAAGCCCGGTTTTTAGTCAGCAACAGCGATGTCACGAAGTGCCCCAGGCCCGATAAGCCTGAGTTCGCCTTTATCGGAAGATCGAATGTGGGCAAATCCTCCCTGATCAACATGCTCACCAACAGCAAGTCGCTGGCCAAAACTTCCGAAAAACCCGGAAAAACAAGGCTGATCAACCATTTCCTGATCAATGAGTCGTGGTACCTGGTCGACTTGCCCGGATATGGTTACGCCAAGGTACCCAAATCGGAACGGGAGAAATGGGAAAACTCTTTCCGGAGCTATGTCCTTCAGCGTACAAACCTCAACTGTCTTTTTGTGCTGATCGACATCCGGCATCCTGCCCTGGAAGCCGACCTGGAAT
>CAYYJE010000042.1:0-26037 GCA_964472165.1 uncultured Prolixibacteraceae bacterium
GACCTGCACTCCGGTCCCATTTCCAGAAGGGTAACCTGAGTTCCGGGTTCTTTTCCCAGGAGATGGATGGAACTCACCACCTCCTCCACAGGTGAAAATTTGATCTTGGCTTCAAAAATACCCTCTTTTTGCCAGAAAGATCCAGCGGTTGAAAGCGTATCGGAAGTATAACCGAACTCAGCAGGTACCAGTCCCGCCTTGGGCAACCACTGTTTGCCCGTCCTCTTTTCCTTCCGTACCTGAATTCCCAGCCGGCTGAAATTCAGGGTGACGTTTTTCCCTCCGGTATACGACTGGAGATCCCCTTGTTGGGAAAAATTATCCCCGATCAGCTTCTCTCCCCACCAGGTATTGAAATTCCATTTGCTACGGTCGGGATGTGCTCCTTCAAAATCATCTTCAAAAGTCACCTCCCAGTTTTTCAGGAAATCAAAGGCATGGCTGTTGGCATATTTTTGCCATAAAAGCACCTTGGGATGCTTCCCCAACCTTTCAAACTGCTGTAAACGGGCATATTCGGCTGTCTTCTCCCATTTCCTGGGATCTTCAAGGTAACTCTTTCTTTTCAGGAAATCTTCAGACGCTGTAATTTCAGCCAGTTCATTGTATCGACCCAGTTGAAACGAATCCCTGGTATCGAGGTAATTCCGGTACAACGCCGACTTTTTGAATTTCCGGTAAAACTGAATATCTTCACTGGCAGCCAGATCCCTGAACTGCACCATTTTCTTCCAGCATTCGCTTTTTTCAAGCTTTTTGGTGTCTTTTAAATAAGCTACTCTCTGACGGAAAGATTCTGAACTGGTTTCACTGACAAGCTCTTCATATCTGCCCAAAACATGACGCCCTGCCATTTTATGGTAATATTTCAGATCGCGCGACTTTTCCATCCTGAAAAAACCGGCAATGGATGAATCTTTCCTGAGTTGGTCAAACTCCTTGCGGGCAGCCTGGTCACGGGTTGATGCGTTTTTCAATTCCAGAAAACGTCTTAGTTTTTCACTTTTCTGAAACTGAAGATGATCTTTCAGTGCAGGAGAATCACACATCCTGAAATAGGCCGTCAATGCCTTGTTCTTTTTCAACTGAGCCAGTTCCTTTGCCAGATTTTCTTCTGCAGAACCCTGGTACCGTTGTGACACGATCTCCTTTTTCTCCTGCTCAAAACGGCCTCCTTCCGCATAATCCTTCAATTCCCAGAATTGGCGAAGTTTATCGGAATCCCCGATTTTCTCAAATCTTTTGAGCCCTGTGGAACCTGCCACCTTGAAATAATCCCGCAAAGACCTGTTCTTTTTAAGATTTTCAAACTCCTTTAACAAATTGTATTCCTGGCTACCCTTGAAAACCTGAGATCCCAGATCACGCTTAACCTGCTCAGGGACGCCTGAATTGACCCACTCCCTGAGCTGCAGGAATTCCTTCAGTTCCGGTGAATTCTCCGCTTCGAGAAATGCCTGGTAATCCTGCTTCACCTTTATTCGTTCAGCCTCGATTTTCTCAGCAGGCCTGAGCTTTCCTGACAATTGGAGTGTGAAAATCTTAAATGACATAATAAACAGAGTTTGGTTCAATAAGCAAATTTAAATAAAGTATGTGAACCATAACCGGTTTCCCAAAAATAATGAAGCCAGGCCTGAAATAATCGGTGAATCCCGATTGCAAACCGAAAAACGTGAGGCAGATGGAATTAAACCGGCATCCAATCATTATATTTGAAACCAAAAACCGGTTCATGAACAGAATAATCCTTGCAATGGTTTGTACTGCCCTGACAATGAGTGGTCATTCCCGGAATTTTTCCGGTGAAGAGGACCACAAGGAAACGGTCAATATTGTGGTGGCCAATCCAACAGTCCACAACATGGAAATAATCCATTTTCTGGCCGACCGGAAAATTCTTAAAGTAAATGCCAGGAAGGTAAGGTTCACCGGGGTGTATCACAAAAACCAGGCATACGACTTTTCTGCAAGCCACGATTATGTCAGGGAACATCCGGAAGCCGGATTTACCCTTGTAGAAATTACGGACGACCTCCCGGATTCTGTTTTATTCAGGGAGAACAGCTGCACAAGCACTTTCAGAGAGATATTCAGAAATTCAGATGCCGTTTTTTTCTTAGGGGGCCCTGATATTCAGCCCCTGATTTACGGAGAAGAGAATACCCATTCAGTGGTTACCGATCCCGGACGTCACTCCTTCGAGGTGTCACTTCTGTTTCACCTGCTCGGAGGAGCTCCCGACCCTGCTTTCCGACCATTTCTTGAAGAGAAGCCGCAATATGTGGTCACAGGATTCTGTCTGGGATTGCAAACCATGAATGTGGCTGCCGGAGGTACGCTTTATCAGGATATCCCTGCCCAACTGTATGGCAAAAAAGGGGCAGAAGAAACCCTGCAAACCGACAGGGAAAACCTTCACCGGAATTACTGGCAGCTTGTCAGTGACGACAAGCAGCTGATGGGCATCAACATTCATCCTGTCAGATTTACCAGTCACCCGTTTTTCCCTGAAATGGTGAAAGTTCGCCGCAAAGAAATGCCCTTCATTTACAGCAGCCATCATCAGTCTCCTGCCCTTACCGGTTCCGGATTTGAAGTCACTGCCCTTTCACCTGATGGAAAGGTCATTGAGGGACTTGCCCACAACAGGTTTCCCCATGTATTCGGGGTACAGTTTCACCCTGAGGTACCGGCCTTGTACGAGAAGAGGGAACCCTGGAAGTTCGCACCTGATGATGAACCCCAAACCCTTCATGAAATGATTGGCAGGAAAAGCGTCAGGTTTCACAAAAAATACTGGAAATATATCTCCGGATGTATTGAAAGATCTCAAAAACAGTTTACAGGCTATTGAAGTCCCTTGCTGCAGTGCCGCCGGGGAATCCTGCCGGCAGGCTTGCAGGAACACTCCACAGAATTCTAACTAATTTTATCAGCATATGGACGACAGGTTGCATCAACAGAAACTTTCCGAAGTATTTTACGCCGTTTACCACGGTAAATATGCTTTGCAGATTATCCGCCAAAATCAGGAAACCATCGACCGGTCGAAACCCGCGGATGTAATCCGTCTGGTTGACAAGCTTGTAAAAAACGGGATACCGATGGCCGAGTTGAAAAAGGGAATCAATAAATTTCTGGCTCTTTTGTACAAACCCCTCCTGGCCATTAAGACACCCCCTCCTGCTCCGGGTAGTTTTATGGAATGTTGCATCCTGAACAACACAGAACTTGACACCCGGCTGAAAAATATCAGGCCATTAATCAGAATAATCAATCAAATCCCTGAAGATATTTCTACCAGGGAAGAACTTGCACGGAGTTTCTCCGACCTGGAACTTTACAGCAATTATTACCAGATTCTGGAAAACACCCTCTTCCCGCTTATTGAAAAACACTGGAAAGATTACCGGTGTGTGAAGGTGATGTGGTCCTATCACGACGACATCCGTAAAAAACTGAAACAGGCTGTCAGCCTGCTTACAGGTGACAATTTCAATCTCCGGCGTTTCAACCGGCTTGCAGGAGATATTTATTCCGACATGTACGACATGCGTTTCAGGGAAGAGTGGATCCTTTTCCCGGTAGTAAAAGAAACCATTCCCGACGAAGAGGTAAATGCGTTGCTGGGTGAAGCGATGGGGACCGGATTTCCCTGGTTCAATCCGGAAGTGGAACCGGAAATTGCAGAAATCGGACTGAATGTGGATGAGGAATTGATAAACCTGAAAAGCGGGTTACTCTCCGTGGAACAAATCTTTTTAATTTTCAGCCATCTGCCGGTTGACATCACCTTCGTGGATGAATACGACAAGGTCAGGTACTTTTCAGAACCTGAAAAACGGATATTCCCCAGGAACAACGCCATTCTGGGAAGGGATGTCAGGAATTGTCATCCTCCTGAAAGTCTTGAAATTGTAGAAAAAATTCTGACGGAATTCAGAAGCGGCAGGCAAAAGGAAGCCTCGTTCCGGATCCTGTCAAAGGGAAAAACTGTGGTCATCCGGTACTTTGCTGTTTTCAATGCGGCCGGGCAGTACAAGGGAGTGGTGGAAGTTTCACAGGAACTTACGGAAGTATACACCATGGAGGGAGAAAGGAGATTGCCTGACTGGTCGGCATAGGGGATCTCTTTCGTTAAAATTGATAATTTTGCGCCCTCAAACCAGCAATGATGAATTTTATTGAAGAACTCAAGCGCAGGCGCACTTTCGGGATTGTGAGCCACCCGGATGCAGGAAAAACCACTTTGACCGAAAAACTGTTGTTGTTTGGAGGTGCCATCCGTGTTGCCGGAGCCGTCAAAAGCAACAAGATTAAGAAAGCAGCGGTTTCAGACTTTATGGAGATCGAGCGTCAGCGTGGAATATCAGTGGCGACTTCGGTGATGGGATTTGAATACGACGGTTACAAAATCAATATTCTTGACACTCCCGGCCATCAGGATTTTCAGGAAGACACCTTCCGGACACTCACCGCAGTAGACAGCGTGATCATCGTAATTGATGCAGCCAAAGGGGTGGAACCCCAGACCGAAAAACTGATGAATGTGTGCCGGGTAAGACATACTCCGGTAATCGTTTTCATCAACAAGATGGACAGGCCTGCACGTGATCCCTTCAGTCTCCTCGATGAAATAGAGGATATGCTGCACATCAGGGTACGGCCCCTGAGCTGGCCTGTCAGCAGCGGAGACAGTTTCAAAGGAGTGTACAATCTCTACAACAAAAGTTTGCAGCTATTTAACCCCAGCATCCAGGATATACAGCCATCCATTCATTACGACAACCTGGCAGATCCAGGATTGGATGCGCATATTGGCCGACATGCGGCGGTGCTGAGAGAAGAACTCGAACTGGTGGAAGGGGTTTATCCCACCTTCGACCACGACAGCTACCTCGCAGGAAACCTGGCTCCTGTCTTTTTCGGAAGCGCACTCTATAATTTCGGGGTTCAGGAGTTGCTCGACACTTTTGTAAAAATTGCACCCTGGCCGCGGCCCAGTTATACCGAAGAACGGGAAGTGAAGCCTGAAGAGGAAACTTTCAGCGGCTTTGTTTTTAAGATTCATGCCAACATTGACCCCAACCACCGGAGCCGGATTGCCTTCGTAAAGGTGTGTTCCGGACGTTTTGAACGGAACAAGGTATACACCCACGTAAGACAGGGCAAAACAATCCGGATCTCCAGCCCTACGGCATTTATGGCCTCCCAGAAAGAGACCATCGAGGAAGCCTTTCCCGGTGACATTATTGGTGTCCCTGACACCGGTAATTTCATCATCGGAGACACGCTGACAGAGGGCGAAATGATCCGTTTTAAGGGACTTCCCAGCTTCTCACCTGAATTGTTCCGGTATGTCGAAAATGCAGATCCGATGAAATCCAAGCAGTTGGGAAAAGGAATTGACCAGCTTATGGATGAAGGGGTGGCCCAGCTCTTTACGAGTCAGTTCAACGGCCGGAAAATCATCGGAACTGTCGGGCAGTTACAGTTTGAAGTGATCCAATACCGGCTTGAACACGAATATGGGGCCAAATGCCGGTTCGAACCGATTTCGATGTACAAAGCCTGCTGGATCGAATCTCCCGATTCCAAAATCCTGGGAGAGTTTAAAAAACGCAAATACCAGAAGATGTGCCTTGACAAAAGGGGAAGGGATGTTTTTATGGCCGATTCGCCTTTTATTTTGCAAATGGCTCAGGATGAATTCAAAGAGATAAAATTTCATTTTACCTCCGAATTCTGAAAAATCATTAAATTTGCCTTTAACAAATTAACCTTCACGATGAAATACAAAGGAAGAAGACAAAGCACCAACGTGGAAGATCTGCGAGGGAGCAGCAGCGGCCGGTCAGTCGGATTGAAAGGCGGCATCATCGGCACCCTCGCTATTGCACTGGTGGTTTACCTGTTAGGGGGAAATCCGATGGATGTACTTCAAATGAGGCAGGGGGAAACCGAAATGACCACCGAAGAGGTTGTACTGAGTGAGAAGGAGCAGGAAATGACCGAATTTGTGTCGGTGGTTCTTGCCGACACAGAAGAAGTATGGGGCAAGATATTCAAGGATTTCGGATCCACATACCGGCATCCCAAGCTGGTACTTTTCAGAAGTGCCGTTAGTTCAGCCTGCGGATATGCGCAATCTGCCACCGGTCCCTTCTATTGCCCGGGTGACGAAAAAGTGTACCTCGACCTTGACTATCTGGAAGCTCTTCAACGCAAACTGGGAGCCACAGGCGATTTTGCAGTAGCCTACATCATTGCCCATGAAGTGGGTCACCACGTCCAGCTCCTGATGGGCACCATGAATGAAGTCACCCAGGCTCAAAGACTGGCAAGAAGCCAGAGCCAGGCCAATGAACTTACCGTGAGGATGGAACTTCAGGCTGATTTCTTTGCCGGCGTCTGGATCCATCATGCCCAGAAAATGTTCAACATTATGGAACAGGGCGATCTGGAAGAAGCACTTAACGCAGCTTCCTCGGTCGGCGATGACCGAATTCAAAAACAAACCCAGGGGTATGTGGTCCCCGACTCGTTTACCCATGGTACCAGTACCCAGCGGAAAGGCTGGCTGGCAAAAGGAATCCAGACCGGCGACATCCGCCAGGGAGACACTTTTAGCGCAAACATTTAATAGCCAAATTGTTAAATTTACCGGATGACAGAACTTCAGGCATTCTACGACAGTGGACTCTTTACCTATGCGATCCTGCCGCTCCTGATCTTCCTTGCCCGGATCTGTGATGTGACCATTGGCACCATGCGAATTGTCATGGTTGCGAAAGGACAGAAATTCTGGGCTCCTGTCCTGGGGTTCTTTGAGGTGTTTATCTGGATCATCACCATGAGCAAGGTGATGCAAAACCTCGACAACTGGCTTTGCTACGTGGGTTACGCCGGGGGATTCGCCACCGGCAACCTGGTCGGTCTGATCCTCGAAGAAAAACTGGCCATGGGTATCGTTAAAATCCAGATCATTACCCGCAAAGAAGCTTTCCAGCTTATCGAAGCACTGAAGGTAGCCGGATACGGAATCACCCATCACCCCGCCAAAGGGGGAACCGAAAATGTCAGCATCATCCACACCATTGTCAAACGGGCTGAAATCCAAAAAGTAGAAGGGATTATCCGCGATTACAATCCCAAAGCTTTTTATTCCATTGAGGAAGTTAAATTTGTCAACCAGGGGATCTTTCCTTTAAATACGGGAAGCCGCCGCTGGCGCATCGGAAAGTAAACGGAAGTCTTAAATCTTAAATCTTAAGTCTTTAGTGTTGGAGTTCCAGATTCATAGCAAAATCGTTACTCCATTAAAGACTAAAGACTTACGACTAAAGACTTCTAAGATCTTCCCTTCCATACAGATCATAGGTTTCCGCCCCTGTGATGAGAATATCCACAAATTCACCAGGATGCAGTTTTCTTTCATACGTAACAAACACTTCTCCGTCAACTTCCGGGGAATCGAAGCGTGTACGACCAATATAAAACTCTCCTTCCTTTCTGTCGATGATCACCGTAAATTTCAATCCCACCTTGTCTTCATTCAATTCCGCAGAAATCCCCTCCTGTAGTTCCATGATCCGTGCCATCCGTTCCTGCTTGACCTCCTCCGGAACATCATCGGCCAGATTTTCACCGGCAAAGGTTCCTTCTTCATGGGAGTAAGGGAACACACCCAACCGTTCGAAACGCTGTTCCTCCACAAATTTCAGCAATTCCTCAAAATCTTCATCCGTTTCTCCGGGATAACCCACCAGCAGGGTTGTGCGGATCACCGCCCCAGGAACCACACTTCTGATTCGCCTTAAGAGATCTTCAGTTTCAGAACGGGTGATGTGGCGTTTCATCGTATTCAACATCCGGTCGGTGATGTGTTGCAACGGCAGGTCGAGGTAGCGCAAGACTTTCGGATTTTCCCGCATGACCGGAAGGATGTCAAACGGAAACTGCGATGGATAAAAATAGTGGAGCCGGATCCATTCAATACCTTCCACGGCGGCGACTGCCCTGACCAGTTCAGCAAGGCGGCTCTCCCCGTAAAGGTCATTCCCGTAGAAAGAGAGGTCCTGCGCAATCAGCAGCAGCTCTTTTACCCCTCTGGAGGCCAGATAGCGGGTTTCTTTTACCAACTCTTCCACCGGCCGCGAAACATAACGGCCCGTCATCATCGGGATGGCGCAGAATCCGCAGAAACGGTTGCACCCTTCCGAGACCTTCAGGTAAGCATAGTGTGAAGGGGTGGTAATCTTCCTTTCGTAAATATATTCAGGCTGCAGGGTGACTTTCAGTTCACCGGCGATGGCTCTCAGATCGAACTTGCCGAAATAACGGTCTACTTCAGGAATCTCCTTTTCCAATTCTGCCTTGTACCGCTCCGAAAGACAACCCATGACATAGAGTTTTCCGATGTCTCCGCGGGCTTTGGCATCTACATAGGAAAGAATCATGTCGATTGACTCCTGTTTGGCATCGTGAATAAATCCACAAGTATTGATAATCACCGCATCAAAACCGCTCTCTCCGGAATCGTGGGCAATTTCCCACTTTCCACGTTCCAGCTGATTCAGCAACACTTCAGAATCGACCAGGTTCTTGGAACATCCCATCGTAACCACATTAACCCGCTTCATAAGTTAGCATTAAAATTTGCGGTAAAAATAACAAAGATAGACGATCGGGAAGCATTTCGTGTTATATTCACCGGACCGCGTCTTTTAGAGGCCGGAGGAATACCTCCATTCGCTGAGAAAAGCGGATCATTTACCGGTAATACGTTCGCTGAAACAAAAAATCGCCATACTTTGGTACTGTACATACTAAACAAGTCATGAGAACAGTAATTCTTTTTTCTTCCATCTTCTACCTGATAGGCCTGAAACTGGGATCTACGATTGATTTGCTGAAACAGGTAGCCGGCCCAGTGAAGAAAGTAATCAGCGCCCCGGCCATAAAACCGGAGCCAGCCGAAAAAAGTTACTTCTTCAAGGCAGACGGGGACTCCCCAAAAGATCAGCAAAGTGAGAAAGGAAACAACAAGAAAAAGGACGCTGAAGTCAGGGAGAAAAACACACCGGTCAAGCCGGGTTGACCGGAAAGAGGGGGCAAAAAACCCCCTCTTTTCATTTAATCTTCCAGCTGACCTGAAAAGGCTGTCAGCACAATTTGCGCATTTTCGCGGCGATGATTTCCGCGGCTTTGACCAGTGGGTAAGCAGCCGGTGAAGCCGTCAGGCAGGGATGCGTCCCAATCTGAGAAGCCAGCAGGGAATTGACGGTCATCCGGTTTTCAATAGCCAGACCGATCACGTTGGTGAGTTCACCGGCACTTAGTCCGCCGATTACTTCGCCGCCGATGATCACCCCCGAATATTTCGCCGAAATCAGTTTCACCATTTGCTTATGCGTACCCGGTAGATGTCCCGGATGGCGGTCAACGCCTTCAAAAAAACCGGTCAGGGTAGCGATACCTTCCTGTTCAGCCCTGGCTTCTGTGATGCCTGCCGTACCAAAGCCCGCATCTCCGATTGCGGTGGAGTAGATGGCGATGGTACCGCTGAAAGTTTTTACCACGTGGATATTGAAGAGGTTCATCCCGGCGATGCGCGCTTCTGCACATGCCGTGGAAGCCAGCATGGTGGGCACCCTGCGGCGGGTAATAAAATCCCTTTTCTGGGCGCAGTCACCTGCCGCAAAAATATCAGGCGTGGGTGTCCGCATAAATTCATCAACCACAATGAACCCACTGTCATCGACCATGATCCCTGCTTTTTTGGCGAGTTGGGAATTGGGTTTGTACCCCATCGAGAGGATGACTGCATCGGCTTCCAGCACATCGCCGTTCTCCAGCCTCACGGAAGTCACCTTTTCATCCCCCAGGATTTCGCTGATCCCATTTCCGGTGACCACCTTCACACCTCGTTCCTCTATCATTCCCTTGATCCGGGTGGAGAGTTCCCCGTCAAAAGCGAGGCTGAGGATATGGGGAAGCTTTTCCACCAGGGTGACGTGAAATCCCTTCTTGTTCAGCTCATCGGAAAATTCCACGCCGATGAAACCTGCACCGATCACCAGCACCTTTTTACAGGTGGCGAGTTTTTCAGCCATCTCATCGAGATACACCTTGTCCTTGGGAATCACGAAGACATTCTCCTTGTCACTGCCGGCAAGCCATTTTGCCTTGTAAGGCCTGGATCCTGTGGCAATCACCAGCTTGTCATACCCGTATACCTCTCCCGAAGCGGTAGTGACAGTTTTCGCCTTTTTGTCAATCGCTGTGACTTCATCAACCACCGAGGTGATTCCGTTTTTTTCCATCATAGCGTCGACCGGCATAATGTTCTGGTTGCTGTTCTCCAGCGTGCCAAAGATGTAGGGAATGCCGCACGGCACCATCATCTCCTTCTGCTTTTTGATCAGCGTAAAACTCTTTTCGGGCCAGTTTGACTTTCCCGTCAGCGCGACTACCATACCGGCGGCACTGCCACCAATTACCATTACATCTGTTTTTTTCATTTCTATTACTGGATTAATTTACAAAATTTGACTGTATATAATTGAAATAATGGCATTTATTTCATGCCGGGGGGCATATTCAGGAACGCTTTTCCCCTTCACCATGGCTTCTACTACCACCTCATCAAATGGTATTTTCCCAATGAGGTCCACACCCAGTTCCCGGCACACAGATTCCACCTGACCGCTGATTTCCGGATTCAGGTCAAATTTGTTGATCACCACGGAGACCTTTCTCCCGGCCTGCTGCACCATGGTGAGTGTTCTCCGGAGGTCATGCAATCCCGACAGGGTGGGTTCAGTGACGACCATCACATGGTCAACACCGGTGATGGAGGAGATCACCGCACACCCAATGCCGGGAGGGCCGTCGATCAGAATGGTATCCAGGTGGTTTTCTTCAGCCAGTTGAACCGCCTTTTGCCGCACCATGTTGACCAGCTTCCCCGAGTTCTCTTCTCCCGGGGCCAGCCGGCCATAGACCATTTTCCCATGCCGGAAGCTCCCCGAATACATCCTGCTCCGGTCACTGTTAACCATGGCAATGGCCTCCTCCGGACAAATGCGGGCACACAAATGACACCCGTCACAGGAAATTTCGGAAATCGTCACCCTCCCCTTCACCAGACTGATGGCATCAAACCGGCAGTAATCCATGCACAACCCGCAGTTGGTGCAAACCGCCTCATCAATGTCCGCGGTCTGCCCCGATATATAAACCACCTCCTCTTCATGGGAAGGATTGAAAATCAAGAACTGGTTGGCGGCATCCACATCACAATCTGCCAGCACAACCTTCTCCCCCAGGGATGCAAAAGCAGCAGCCAGACTCGATTTTCCTGTTCCGCCCTTACCGCTGATGACGGCTATTTCCATAGTTTTCAATGATTGTTTTCCACAAAGTCCTGAATTGTGCATTCCAGGCAGGATCTTCTGCCACGATTAACCTGCCCGAAGCATAGTGCCAGGCAATTTTTTTATCAAAGGGAATCTCCATTAGCAGGGGAATTTCCTCTTTTTTCAGGTAACCATAAACCTCCCGGTCACCCAGTCCGGCCCGGTTCACGACGACACCGCAGGGTTTCCCCATGGTTTTAAGCGTTTCCACCGATTGCTGCAGATCGCTCAATCCGAACGGCGTAGGTTCCGTCACTAAAACCACAAAATCAGCATGACTGACGGTTTGGATAAAAGGACAGGAAGTCCCCGGGGGTGCGTCAAAGAGGAGAACCCCCTCCTCCCCCGCTGCCCCGATAGCCGCCTTGATGACCGGAACAGGGGAGTATACTCCCACATCCACCCGGGCTTCCACCAGCGAGGCGTGTTCTGCAATTCGGTAACGGCTGACGGTACCCAGGGAGACCTCCTTTTTGGTGATTGCACCGTCGCGGCAGGCCACGGAACAAGCCCCGCAACCATGGCACAACTCTTCCATGACCCGGATAACGCCCGCCGACGGCACCAGAAAAATGGCGTTGTAGTGGCAGTATTCCTTGCAGCGGCCGCAAAAAGTACACTTGTCGGTATCGATTACCGGCACCCGTTGCGCAACCTGGAAGACCCCTTCCCGGTCACCCCGGAAGAAAAGCAGATCATTGGGTTCTTCCGCATCACAATCCACCAGGGTGACCGGAACTGAATCTCCGGCCAACAAATAAAAAAGATTGGTGGAAACCAGGGTTTTCCCGGTTCCCCCCTTTCCACTGGCAATGGCGATCTTCAATTACCAACCTCCACGGAAACGGTTCTGCCGTCCCCCACCAAATCCGCCCCTGCCTCTGCCCTGTCCACCCCGGCCGCGACCGAAGCCCCTGCCCCGTAAATCTTCGGGAAGGGTCTCTTCCGGTGCCTGATTGCCGGCAACAGCTTCTTCTTTCCGCTTCGCTCCAAAATTGGTGCAACGCCCCATTTTCCAGCCCGTCATGGGACCCCGTCCCATCGGACCCGTTTGATTAAATCCTGGCATACTGATTAAATTTTAACTTGTTAATTGATTTACAATTGGTGATTTCAACCTCATTCTCCCGCTTCGGAGAGCATTTCAATGGCTTTTCTGACCGTCATGGATTCGTGGGGAACAGAAACCAGCTGAACCTGCAACTGGTCGAATAACGACTTCACCTTGGCACCAAACTCCCCGGAAACCACTTTCTTTACCCCTTTCTCAGCCATCAGGTTCACGGCAGCCACCCCGGCGCCTTCCAAATGGTCAATCCCCGGGTTCGGGATAAACTCAAGCACCCCTGAAAGGGTATCATAAACCACAAAATAGTGACACCGCCCGAAACGGCGATCCACCAACGCATCGGGAGAATCTCCCGTCGATGTAATGACAACTTTCATATATTGAATTTAATATTGATTTTTCAATCCCACCCTGCCCGGCGCCCTTTGCGGATCATCCAGGATCCGCACTCATCACAAACCACCTCATTGCATGGAATTCCATACGGTAGCTCTTTTTCCGCGCCACAAGTCCGGCAAATACACCGGTGTCCCTGCTCCTCCTGCCTCCCTGCTTCTTCCACTGGAGAAATTTCTCCGGAACCGCACAATGCACACCGTGCAGGCCCCTGCTCCTTTTCAAGGTGGTTGAACCTGCACCGGCATTTCCCGCAACGGTACCATTCACTGTCGTAATAGATCCTGCTTCCTTCAAAAATCAGGGGCACCGCTGTCACAAACGCCCGGGCCACCTTCCGCCGGGCTTCATCATAAATCCTGGCAAATGTCGGCCTGGAAACATTCATGATCCGCGCCGCCTCAGCCTGGTGATACCCGTCAAAATCACACAACCTGATGGCTTCATACTCCTCAAAACCCATCAAAACAGGCGTTCCATGGCTCTCATCACCCACAGGCGCAAATCCTTTTACCCTCGGAGGATTCAATACTTTCCTTAATAATTTTTGTCTCGGCATTTCAAGAATAATATCTATACAAATATAATGAGAATATTCTTATTTCCAAATTTTATGAACGCAGGATTAAAAAAATTCCGGAAGATGGTGGTTTTAATTTCCCGATGATTATTTTTGCCCAAAAAGAAGTATGTCACGGCCGCAGAAGAGCAGACGAATCACCGATCCTCCCAAAATGTCAGGTTTCAAACCTTTCGGCATGCCATCATGCGATATGGGGAGTGTGATGCTTCAGTACGATGAGTTTCAGTGCATGAAACTTGTCAATTATGACCATTTGTCCCAGGAAGAAGCTTCAGAACTGATGGAGGTTTCCAGACCGACGCTGACCAGGATATACAACAAGGCGCTGGAGAAGATAGCCACTGCATTTGTGGAAGGAAGAACTGTACGTATTGCGGGTGGAAACATCGAATTCGTCAAGGAGTGGTATAAGTGCAAAAGGTGTTTCCGGCTTTTCGAAGGGACAGAGAGTCATACGCGCTGTGAAGGATGCACCCGTTATGGGAAAGATGAACTGATCAGATTATCCTAGCCGGGAATTTGAATCATTGTTGAGAATCAAAAATTAATTGTCAAGAAAAAAATATTGTATGAAGAAAATTGCACTCCCGGTTACCCGGGATAACCGGATTGATGATCATTTCGGCCATTGCGAAATGTACGGCATTTACACCATCAACGAAGAGAACGGAATAAGCTCCGTCGACACCCTGCCTTCGGAGGCCGGGTGCGGATGCAAATCAAACATTGCCAATGTATTGGCAGCCAGGGGCGTGACGCTGATGATAGCCGGAGGCATCGGGAACGGGGCCATCAATGTGCTCAACAATCAGGGTATTGAAGTGATCCGCGGATGTTCAGGAAATGCCACAGAAGTGGTCAGGCTCTACCTGGCGGGAAAAATCACCGACAGCGGGGAAAGTTGCCGCACCCATGAACAACATCACGGCGAAGGGCATTCCGATGGCCACGAGTGTGCCCATTGAGCTGCAGGGTACTTTACTTTCCGAACCGCTCTGACTCGAGCGCAGGCCACCCCAGATCCATCTGACGGAGGGTCTTCAGCAGGATGTTGGCTGCAGCCCATGTTTTCTGCCAGTTGGAATCGGCCGGGATAACTTCCCAGGGAACACCGTTGCACTCCTCAAAAATCCGCTGGTACACCTCCAGATACCTTTCCCTTTTCTGAAGGGTGTCCCAGTCTCCATCGTTGTGCTTCCAGTGTTTTTCCGGATTGGTGATCCGCTCATTCAGCCGTTCTTCCTGTTTTTCGTTTGATACACTCATGTAAAACTTCAGGATGGTGGTCCCGTTGTGACGGAGCATCTCCTCAAACTGGTTGATCATGGCGTACCGCTGATCTATGACATTGGCCGGGATGTACCCCTCGACCGAGGGAACCAGGATATCCTCATAATGGGAGCGGACAAACACCTGTAGCATTCCTTTGGCAGGAGCATGCGGATGTATCCTCCAGAGGAAATCATGCGCGTACTCTTCAGTAGTAGGCTTTTTAAAACTTTTCACGGAAAGGCCTACCGGATTGCAGTATTCCAGCAGGTCGCGCACCAAACCGTCCTTCCCCGAGGCATCGAGTCCCTGCAATACAATTAATATGCTGTTTTTCCTTTCCGCATACATCTGGTAATGCAATTCACCAATCTCTTTCAGCAGGGTCTTTGTTTCCTTTTTAACCGATTCTTTATCCAGCCCTTTGATTTTCGTAGTCAGATTCAACATAACAGTTGCTTTATTTTAAAATTTTCAAAACCTGAAAATACACATCTTTTTTTAGAAACAGGAGCTATTTCTGGACATTTTGCACAATCGTTTTAATTCCTCCACTTAACAAATAAGTAACTTTGAATTACTTAAGTGAAAATATATCAAAAAAACTCCTTTATTTTGCATCAGGAATAAGGCACAGCATCTGATGTGCCGCAATTAATTCCGAGTTTGTTAAATATTAAAATGCAATTATGAGTATTAAAAAGCAATTTTTGAAATCGAAACCGGTTTGTAAAGTAACTTTCAAGGTTGCCAGGGAAATATCCAACGGAGCTTCAAAAGTGAATCTTGCCGGTGATTTCAATAACTGGAATGAAACTTCTGATGAAATGAATTCATTGAAAGATGGTTCATTTTCTCTGACGGTGGATCTTGAGACAGGTCGGGAATACCAGTTCCGTTATTTGCTTGATGGCAGTACCTGGGTAAATGACGAAGAGGCTGACGGGTTCAAGAACAGTGGATTTGGTTCCCAGAATTCCCTTCTGGTACTTTAATTAATTTGAGTTGAAAGCACCAGGGCTGCAGAAGCCGGTTGATAAAAAAAGCCATCCGGGACTTACCCGGATGGCTTTTTAAATTTCACGAAGGTAAGGACTAACGTTTGCTCAACACTTCCGTTTCATATTTCTGGATGGCAGTAATGAAATCAGTCCCCACTGGCACCTCATTGATCAAACAATAATAATTCCACACTGCACCAAAAGGCTTGGTTTTCATCAGTTCAAGCATGGCCAGTCTTTCAAAACTCTTGCCGGCATCTTCCCACTTACGGATTTCGGCTGTAGGTTCCAGCAAAGCGATCAGGAATGCCTGCTGTGCTGCACGGGTTCCCACCACGTAAGCACCCACGCGGTTCAGGCTGCCGTCGAAATAATCAAGGCCTACATTCACCCGCTTCAATGCGTTTGAACGCACAATCTCACTGGCAATCAGCTGAATTTCATCATTCAGTGTCACCACATGGTCACTGTCCCAACGCACACCCCGGGTGACATGAAGCAACAATTCCGGAACAAACTGCAGGATCGATGAAATCTTGTCGCCAACCTGTTCCGTTGGATGGAAATGGCCATTGTCAAGCGTAATCATTTTGTTGTTTTGGGAAGCATAGCATAGATAAAAGTCGTGCGACCCCACCACCATGGACTCGGAACCTATCCCGAACAATTTACTTTCCAGTCCGTCTTTCATCTGCTCCAAAGGATACTCCACGCTGAAAATCTGGTCCAAAGAATCTTTCAACAAAGCCCTGTATGAATTACGGTCTACAGGAGTATCCTTCGAACCGTCTGGAATCCAGAGGTTGTGCACACACGGCGTTCCCAGCTGCTTTCCCATTTCTGCCGAAATCAGACGGCACCTTTTTACGTGTTCGATCCAGAATTTGCGGTATTCTTCATTTTTACTCGACAAGGTAAACCCATCGTCAGCCTTCGGATGAGAAAAACAGGTGCAGTTAAAATCAAGGCCTACACCCCTGACTTTGGCCCAGTCGATCCATCCCTGGAAATGTTTTACCCCGATCTGGTCACGATCAACCCTTTCACCTCCGAAATCACCATATATGGCATGAAGACTAAGCCGCTGTTTTCCCGGCAAAAGCGAAAAGACTTTGTCCAGATCGGCTTTCATTTCATCCATGTTCCTGGCTTTCCCGGGGTAATTGCCCGTTACCTGGATTCCTCCACCGCCAAGAGTGGCATCCGGCGTTTCAAAGCCGCCAACATCATCGGTCTGCCAGCAATGAAGACTGATCACCAATTCATCAAGCTTTTTCAGCGCTTCATCTGTATTGATTCCCATTTCTGCGTATTCCTGTTTCGCCAGGTCATACGCTTTCTCGATAAACTCTCTTTTCATTGTACAAAATTATTATGTTAATTATATGATTTTCCGAAAACAACTTCACTCCCCTACTCCACATCATCCTAACCATCTGTTTTCCAATCCGCTATTCCATGTAAAAAACTTCTTCAAGCGGAATTGTCACCGGAGAATTGTCGGGATTGGTTTCCATAATATCCTTCATATAATCCCACCATTTTGCCACAACGGGATTTACGCCCATATCCTGTGAAGACTCTTCCCCGCTCACTTTCTGGACCCCAAAGAGCAAATTCGTCTCCTCATCGAGGAAAATGGAATAATCGGAGACTCCGCCATTCTTGATCATCTCCTTAAGCTCTGGCCAGATGGCATTGTGTCTTTTAATGTATTCCTCCCGGCAGCCGGGCTTCATTTTCATTTTAAAACCGAATCTCTTCATGGCGATCTTTTTAGAAGTTAATCATGAAAGTTGAAAAGATCAGAATTGCCAGACCAATAAAGAGCACAGTCATGGTGGTTTTGTTGACCCCTTTCCACTCTTTCAGGACAATACCCCACACGTTGCTGAAGACTACATTGAGTGACATCAGGATGCTCCAGGAGAAAATCATAATCACACTGCCTTCGGCAAAGAAACTTTTTCCGATGCTGAGACCGAAAAACTGGGAATACCAGAGCACACCAGCCAGTGCACAGAAGAGCAGGTTATTGATCCAGACTTTCCGGTCCACACTTGTATAATCGCTGAATGTTTTATTTTTTCCGTTCTGGTAAAGGCAATAAATGGCATTGGTAAGAAATCCTCCCAGGGTGACCATCAGGGTGGCTGGTAGAGAAACGAACAATTTGCGGGCTCCCATGGCTTCAGCGGCTTCGGCGAGGGGCTTACCCGCTTCGAGTCCGAAGTTAAAACAGGCGCTCATCACCCCTGCGAGTAAAGCCACCAACAACCCTTTACCCAGTGCAAAATCCTTGATTGCTGCCCGCTTTTGCTCCTCGGTCATATTTTGAGCCCGAAGGCTTCCTGCATACCCGATGGTGGCAATCCCTGCCAGGGCAACACAAACCGAAATCAACAACAAAAGCCCTTTTCCTTCAAAGAGATTGGTTCCCGACATCATCGCGGGGATGATGGTACCAAAAGCCGAACAGGTACCCAGGGCAACCGACTGGCCCATGGCAATCCCAAGATAGCGCATACTCAGGCCAAAGGTAAGGCCTCCTACTCCCCACAACACGCCAAAACCCAAGGCTTTAAGGGCAGCGCTTCCTCCTCCCGATGAAAGAATCTCACCAAGCGTGTGGCCTGCCGGAACAGCCAGTAAAGCGCCCAGAACCGGAAATACAAGCCAGGCAAATATTCCCTGGGTCAGCCAGAAACTTTCCCATGACCATTTTTTAACCTTGTTGATCGGGACATAAGAGCTGGATTGTCCGAAACTGCCGACGGCAATAATCAATATTCCAATAAGTGAAGTCATCATTGCTTTTAGTATGATTTAGATTTAATTTTTCCAAAATTAACCATTCATCCCATTCCCTTCTTATAAATTTTGAACATTTTTTTGCACAATATGATAATATATAGTGATACTTTTGAAAGAAAAAAGATGCCACTTATTGACCTGACTCATCCGATTCATGCAGGAATGCCGGTCTATCCCGGGAAACCGCAACCGGTGGTTGTCCAGAGTGCAGAAATAGAAAATGAAGGATACAGGGAATTGACACTGGGATTTGATGGCCATACCGGCACCCACATGGATGCACCTGCCCATATGCTTCCGATGGGGAAAACGCTCGACCAGTTATCTGTTTCCCATTTTTACGGAGATGCGGCTGTGATTCTCATTCCGGAAAACACATCTGTTATCGGCATTTCCCTGCTGGAACCTTTCAGAGAGACCATTACCGCAGCTGAATTTGTTTTACTGGTCACCGGATGGAGCAAATTTTGGGGGGAGGAAAACTACCTGGCCGGTTTCCCGGTGCTCTCTGAAGAGGCAGCGCGGTGGCTGGTCGGTTTCACACTAAAAGGGATCGGGATTGATGCGATTTCTGTGGATCCCCTTGATTCGGAGACCTGGCAGGTGCACCATATTCTCTTTAATGCAGGATTCATCATTGTGGAGAATTTGCGCTTTCCCGCCGGGTTTAACGTGAACAAATGCAGGTTCATCTCTCTTCCCCTCCTGGTTGAAAACAGTGACGGGGCACCTGTCAGGGCAGTTGTCCAAATAGATGAAAAGCAATCTTCAGAATTGTCTTTCCTGTAATTCCTTTACTTTCCTGATTTGTTTGCCTGTAACCTGGCCATCAGCTCGATGGTTCGCAGCCGGTCCTTGTAAAGATTATGGTTGTTCATTTTTACCACATCGAGCGAAGCGTCTGAATTTTCCTCCCACCTCCGGCACAAATAGAGGGGTTCGTAAATGCGGCCGATGCGCCATGTCCGCGACAAACGGATCCCGACGGCATAATCCTCTCCATAGCTGGTGTTGGGGATGCGGACCTTCCTCAGCAATGAGGTAAAGAATGCCCGGGGAGCCCCCAGTCCGTTGATGCGCAGGGCATTGTTGGGGCCGTTGTCAGGCGTCCATTCTTTGTGGTCAATTACCCCCGGGGGAATCTCTTCGAGTCTGAAATTGACCATCCTGTAAGATCCCACCACCATGGCGCACTTTTCTGTGTAGAAGCAATCCACAATTTTCTGAATCACATGGTCGTCAATATAAATATCGTCGCTGTCGAGCTGGATGGCGAACCTTCCGCACCGGGGATCCATGATGGCGGTTGTCCAGCATCCGCCAATCCCCAGGTCATTTCGCGCAGGGATTAGGTGAACAAGCCGGGAATCCCCGGCAGCTATCCCGCTGAGGATCTCCGTGGTACCGTCGGTTGAATGGTTGTCGACCACGATGAGGTTGAAGCTGAATGCTGCCTGCTGGGTGAGCACCGACCTGACCGCATCCTCGATGGTCCGGACACGGTTACGTACGGGAATCACCACCGTCGCTTCGCAGGGAAATTCTCCGCCTGACAGTTCCACTTCCCTGAATCCGGGTTTCAGCCATCCTCCGATGGCCTTCAGATGCAGGGTGCAGGCCTCTTCCATCTCGATCTGGACGACCCTGTTGCGGGGATCGACGTAATCGAACTGTTTCTCTCCCGACAGGCGGGTGTCGGTTTCCACTTCCGAATAGAGAAATTCCGGAATCCTGACCAGGGAGTGGTTTTGGGAAACCCGCAACCGCAGGTCAAAGAGGGCGGCATAGCGGAATTCCTTTTCCATGCCGGCAACAGCTTTCTTCAGGGCGGCAGTGTCAAAAAGAAGCACCGACCCGAAGTTGAAGTCATCACGCAAACTTCCCTGCTGGTAGTCGATGACGGGGTTGGGCAGCAGCTTCCCCTCCTTCATGGCGTAATAGTCGGAGTAAAGCTGTCCGGCCCCGGTATCTTCCGCCACCTGCACCATCCTTTCCAGAGCCCAGGGCCCAGGACTCAGTGGCAGCGCCTTGGTGTAGAGGAGAGTGAAATTCCCGGAAGCCATTGCTGCGATTTCCCGCATGGTTTCCGTGGAGGTGAACGATCCTGACATCAGTTTAATGCCTTCGGGAAAAAGCTCTTTTTGGAGGTTGCCCTTATTCAAGACCCAAATTTCACCGGTGAGGGCTGAGTGCCTCAGGGCTTGTATGGTTTTGTTGAGGTCGCCGGCATTCCCGCCGGCCAGAAAACAACTGATCATCCTTTCCTGGTTTTAACGTTCGACAATATAACCTTGGTGACCGCATTCCCCGAGGTTTCTGCTGGGGGTATGCGAATGCTGACCGGTGGTAAAGTTAATAAGAGCGCCTGTGAAACCCAATTTTTTCAGCGATTTATCAGGCTGCTTTTTAAAAGGAATTTATTTCCCTACTTTTGGGACGCTGCAAAATCAAAGTGTGATGTGGATGATTATAGCCGACAGCGGATCGACCAAAACGACCTGGTGCCTCCTCGACACGGAGACAGGGGACAGGGAAATCCGGCAAACTCCGGGTATTAACCCGTTTTACCAGGGAGAAGAGGAGATCATCTCCATGCTGGAGAAAGAGTTCGCAAAACTGGATACGGCCCCTGACTATCTCTTTTTTTATGGAGCCGGATGTGCCAATCCCACTGTGAATGAAGTGTTATACAGTGCGCTGGGCTGTTTCTTTCAAACGCCGGTCATCGATGTACAGCCCGATATAATGGCTGCCGCCCGTTCGCTTTGCGGCAGGGAAGCCGGAATCGCCTGCATCCTGGGCACCGGTTCCAACTCCTGTTATTACGATGGAGTTTCTATTGTGGAGAATGTTTCCCCGTTGGGATTTGTACTGGGTGATGAAGGCAGTGGCGGAGTGCTGGGGAAACGTTTGCTGGCAGATGTGTTGAAAAAGCAACTTTCCGAACCCGTAATCAACCGATTTTTTGCTTCCGGGATAACGCGTGACGAGATTATGGAAAACATTTACCGGAAGCCTTTCCCCAACAGATATGCCGCCCAATTCGCCCGTTTCATTTACGAAAACAGGGAGGAACCCGAACTAAAATCCATGGTTATAAAAGAGTTTGACGCATTTTTTACGCGCAATGTCCTGCAATATCCGCGAGCCCGTGCATTGAAGGTTCACTTTACCGGGAGCGTCGCCTGGTATTTCCGCGATTTCCTGAAGGAGTCGGCAGCCTCCCTGGGACTGTTAGTAGGAAATGTGATGCAGGAACCGATGGATGGACTGGTGGACTATCATCTCAAAAACCTGCAATGACACCAGGGGAAAATCCTTTTCCTGCACGGCTGAAAAATTCACTTTTCCAAAAGGATAATCATGCGTTTTTACCCTTAACTTAGCTTGGTTTAATGAAATTCAAAATGACCGATAGCACGAAGTTTACCTTGAGTATCACCGAAACCCCGTCGAAATTCAGTAATCTGGAGAAGATGTCGGTGCCCGAACTCATTTCCAGTATTAACAGGGAAGACGCCAAGGTTCACCGGGCGGTGAAGAAGGCTTTGCCCCAGATTGAACAATTGGTGGTACGGATTATTGAACGGATGAAGGAGGGGGGAAGAGTCTTTTACCTGGGCGCCGGAACCAGCGGCAGGCTGGGTGTACTCGATGCCTCTGAACTGCCACCCACCTTTGGGGTACCTGAAAACCTGGTGATTGGAATTATTGCAGGAGGGGATGCCGCACTGCGCAAGGCTGTTGAAAATGCGGAAGATGATCCCGAAAAAGCCTGGGAAGAGCTGAAATCATTCAATATCAGACCCCATGATACGGTCATCGGCATAGCCGCCTCTGGAACAACTCCCTGGGTAATCGGAGGTGTCAGAAAAGCACGGGAAGCCGGATTGCTGACGGGCTGCATCACCTGCAATCCGGATTCTGAAATTGCCCGGGCCGCAGAATTTCCCGTTGAAGCCATCGTCGGTCCTGAATTTGTCACCGGTAGCACCCGGCTGAAAGCAGGTACCGCCCAGAAAATGATCCTCAATATGATCACCACTACCATCATGATCAAACTGGGAAGGGTGAAGGGCAATAGAATGGTGAACATGCAGCTTACCAATTCCAAACTGGTTGCCCGGGGCACCCGTATGCTGATGGAAGAACTGGGGCTCGGCCAGGCTGAAGCACGCCAGCTTCTCCTCGAATTCGGATCGGTCAAAAAGGCCATCGACAGATACCGGCAGCAAGCCGGTAATCGGTGACCTGCGGTCGGGTGATCGGTAATCAGTAATCGGTGCTTACGGTTACCGATCACCGATTACTTTTTAAAGAGAGCCCCTCAGTCCATTAATGACCAAAGGATTGGCCAGTTTTTCCATCTCCCCGGCCAGATATGCCCGGAATCCCTCTTCCGTTTTCCAGGCCTCCTTTTCAAGTCCCCACACAGCGGAAAACCAGTGACGGGCAGGACGGCCATCCTCAGCCTTCTGTGAAACATAGTAAGTTTCGCTGATGATATTGCTGAAATTTTTCTCTTTCACAAGCTGGAATCCCAGTTCAAAGAAGTTGATGTCGGTAGTCCGGGCTACATTGCCCGTTTCAGATTCGGGAACAATGACAGCCATCCCCAGTTCATCGTTATGGAGAGATTGCACATCATGCGTACCAATGCAGGTAAATCCGTTTTCCCTGAATTCGAAAGGTTCGCGGGTCAGTTTACTGGTGACAATGCCGGTAACAATCTCAGCCCCAGTGGGGAGGCCATTGACTGTCACATCAGACTGAAACCAATAGTTTCCGGGATAAACGGAGATTTTTTCGACAGCCTCCAGCGTGTCGCTGTCGACTGCCCATCCACCATAGCGGAGTTCGAAGATGGAACGCACCGGTCCTTCGGCGATCTTCCTGTATTCATAACGTTCGGTAGCTCCAAGCCGGTAAAGGGAGTCGTTTTTCAGCAGGGCAATTCCTCCTGATCCCAGCGAGCTGCCACAATGAAGGACATCCATCCCCCACGGTGCCAATTCGTGGTAGCTGGGTGTTCCCGGCAGCTGAAGTGAATCGATGATTAAACGGGGCTGGAGTTTCCCGAACAGATCCTTCACATTCCGGCAATCGAAATAGACCCGGAAGCCAAATTTGTCATTTTCCCAGTTGACGCTTTCCGCCTGGGCAATTATCCGGAAGCTGTCCCTGCAAGAGGGAGCCTGGTACTGGTCCACCTCGGGGAAACTGCCGTCAGGTTGAAGAATTCCCAGTCGGAGGTTGGTTCTCTTCTCAAAGGTGGGATAGTCGCCCGGGTTCACGTACGAGACGACCAACTTCCCGGAACCACCAGCTGGAAGCGTCACCAGCACCACCGCCTCATCCCAGGTGTCGTCGCCATCGAGGTCGTCAGCCTGTGAAGGAAGCAGCTCCCCATTCATATGAAAAAGAGGAAGCTGATCTCCCGGAACAGCCAATTTTGCAGCGATTTCATTGCGCGTTAAAATCAAAGCTTCTTCGTTCCGGTCAACCGACAGAGGGTTTTCAATGACCCATCCGGTGTTTTTGCGGCAGGCTGATAATCCCAACAGCAGAGTGATAAATAAAAATAATAACCTTTTCATGGCATATAATGATTTATTGTGATCCGGTGATTCTGTGATCCGGTGATCCTTCCGTTACAGGTCGTTTTCGCCTTTCACATATCCAAAGTTGGCAAGAATTCCCCCGTCAACATAAAGGACATGACCATTGACAAAGTCACTGGCTTTTGAAGCAAGGAAAAGGGCGGCGTTTCCCACATCTTCAGGTTCCCCCCACCTGCCTGCCGGGGTACGCATCATGACCAGATCGTTGAAAGGATGGTTCCCTTCGCGAATCGGGGCAGTCTGGGCTGTAGCAATGTACCCCGGGCCAATGCCATTGATCTGAAGGTTATATTTCGCCCACTCACAGCACATATTGGCAGTGAGAAGCTTTAGTCCACCCTTGGCAGAAGCGTAGGCGGAAACGGTATTCCGGCCATACACGCTCATCATCGAGCACATGTTGATGATCTTGCCCGCCCTTTTTTTGATCATATTGGGAGCCACCCGCTTGCCAACAATCAGGGGAGCAACCAGGTCCACTTCAAGAACCTGTTTGAAATCTGCCACTGGCATGTCGAGAATGGGAATCCGCTTGATAATGCCCGCGTTGTTCACCAAAATGTCGACAGGTCCCACTTCCCTTTCGATCAGGGAGATCCCTTCGTCAACCTGCTGCTCGTTGGTCACGTCAAAAACCAGCGTAAAAACATCAATGCCTGCTTCGGCATACGCTCTTTTCGCATGCTCCAGGCGCGACTCCATGAGGTCATTCACGCAGACCTTCGCACCGGCTTTCCCCAGGGTCATGCCAATGGCCATTCCTATTCCGTGGGTTCCGCCAGTCACCAGAACCACTTTTCCCGACAGGTCGAATAAATCGTTCATCATAATAAGAATTTATTTCTTGTAATAAAAGTAATCGGTTACCGATTCCCATTTTCACCTCAGTTCATCGGGCTTGATGGCATCCATATCGGCATAGTCGAGATTTTCGCCGGCCATACCCCAGATAAAGGAGTAGTTGGCCGTACCTGCTGCGGAGTGGATAGACCAGCTGGGAGAGAGGACAGCTTGTTCGTTTTTCATCCAAATGTGCCTCGTTTCTTTAGGCTCACCCATGAAGTGGCAAACTGCCTGTCCTTCAGGAAGGTCAAAATAGTAATAGACTTCATTTCTTCTGGAGTGGGTATGGGGCGGCATGGTATTCCACACCGATCCGGGCCTCAGTTCCGTCAAACCCATCTGCAGCTGACAGGTAGGAACGATCTTATTGATTATCAACTGGTTGATTTGCCTTTCATTGGAAGTTTCCAACGCTCCGGTTTTGATCACATTGGCTTTGTCGAATGTAATGTGGGCCACCGGGTATTCCTTGTGTGCCGGTGCGGAATTAAGGTAGAACTTTGCCGGATTTTCATGATCCGCCGACCGGAATACAACCTGCCTGGCACCTTTACCTACATACAGCGCCTCTTTTTTGTGAAGGATGTATTCCGTTCCATCAACTACCACAGATCCGTCACCCCCGGTGTTGATAATGCCAAGTTCGCGCCGGTCAAGGAAAAAGGTACTTTTAAGGGCATCAACGGTCTCCAGCAGTAATTCTTCCTTGAGGGGAACTGCTCCACCTGTGATATACCGCTCGATATGGGAATAGACGAGCCGGATATTTCCCGGATCCATCACCTTTTTCACCAGAAACTCCTTCCTGATTCTTTTTGTCCCGTATGTCCTGAAATCATTGGGATGAAAATTGTGTCTTTCTTCAAAAATGATTGCCATAATGATATTTTAATTAGTTAAACATTCGTATTCCGGATATAACCCTTTCTGCAAAATTAGCGGAAAAAAACGGGATCCCAAGGCAATCGAGTAGGAGGAAAATAAAGTAAAATTCCTCCTACTTTATTTTCCGTCCTCT
>CAYYJE010000043.1:0-4772 GCA_964472165.1 uncultured Prolixibacteraceae bacterium
TAATCCCACAAGGCGGGAATTTGTTCACCCCCTGCAGTTTTCCTCGTTCCGGAAGAGAATACCGAGCCAAACATTCCTCTTACAGAAAGACCGGGCGTAATAAAGTCCAGCTTCTGCCGTACCTGCACATTGGCATCCAATGTGTTGGAAAGGCGCCGCCGGTACCCCCCTTCCTTCAGGGTCGGGATCAAGTTCCACACGTTGTTGGTTCCATAGGCATATGTGCCGTTGGGATTGTAAATGGGAGCCACATTCCCCAGTGAAGTAAGGATTCCCCACCAGAATGAACCGTAATAACGCTGTCCGGTCGATTCCCCATAGTTGACATCCCCCTTGTTTTCGAACCGCCCGTTCAACTTCACACTGAGTTCGGTCGATTGCGTAACCTGAAAATCAAAATTGGTGCGCAGATTGTAGCGGTCGTAGGTACTTTCGAGTCCTTTCCCGGCATCAAATGGTCCGCCGCCATGGTTATACTCTCCCGACACATAATATTTAACGGCTTCCGTTCCCCCTGAAATGTTGACATTGTGTTGCTGTTCAAAGAAATGGTCTTTCACCAATTCATCGTACCAATCGATGTCAGGGTGGCCAAAGGGGTCGTCACCGGTTCTCCAATGTTCCAGATCTGCTTCAGAGTAGAGCGGGGCTTTCCCCACATTATACATGGCTTCATTGTAAAGCACAGCGTAATCATAAGCCCCCAGCGGCCTTGGGAAAGCCATGGTCTGGTGCATCCTCATCTGCGAATTCACTGTAATCGTAGGCCTTCCTTCAACTCCCCTCTTGGTAGTGATCAGGATCACGCCGTTGGCACCTCTCACCCCGTACACTGCGGTGGCCGAAGCATCTTTCAACACACTGAACTGGTCCACATCTTCGGGATTAATCCTGGAAAAGGAGGATTCCACCCCATCCACTAGAATTAAAGGCTGCGCAGAGTTGGTGGTCGCCTTTCCCCGGATGAAAATTTCGGCATTGTCGAGTTCCGCATTGGTGTAACGGTTGTCGCCACCCCCCAGGTTCCCGTCACCCAAACGGACCAGCGCACCCGTCACGCGGCCGGCGATCGCACCGGTGAGATTGGTGGGTGCAGCCCGCTTCAGTTCATCACTTTTCATGTTGGAGATGGCCCCCACTATACTGGTCTTTTTTTGTTCCCCGTACCCGATGACCACCACATCTTCCAGTGACTGGGAATCAGGTTCCAGGGATACACTGATATCCGTGCTGTTCCCCACAACTACCTCTTCGGTCACAAACCCGATCGAGCTGATACGAAGTACCGATGAGGCAGAGGGCACCCGCAGGGTAAAGTTTCCGTCTGCATCGGTGACCGTTCCCTGGGTGGTTCCTTTGATGACCACGTTCACACCGGGCAATCCCATCCGGTCGTCGGAGGAAACCACTTTTCCCCTTACCGTAATGTTTTGTGCCCATATATAATTCCCCAGCGTCAGGCTGAGCAATATCAATCCAAGTATTTTTTTCATTTCACAGTTGATTTAATAGGTGAATTACCAATCCTTATTTTGAATCAGCTTGTTGTTCCGGTTGACTTCTTCAAGCGGGAACGGGTAGAGGTACATTTTCGGGGTAAAAACGCGCTCTTCCACTTCCACAGGCGTGTAGGAAAAGGTTCCGTCCCCGTTTTTGACAATCTTGAGTCCCATAACAGGTTGGCTCAAAACCTGTTCCGCTGTTTTCCACCGCCTGAGGTCAAGGTGACGGTGTTCTTCAAAGGCCAGCTCAATACGTCGTTCGTGACGGATGGCTTCCCTCATTTTAGCCACGTCACCGGCAGGGACTGTCGCTGAAAGGTTGGTATTTCCGGTGAGGCCGGCCCTCTTCCGGATAAGATCCACAGCATTCCGGGCTGTCAGTCCGTACCCTTTGGGATCGGCATCCGTGCCATAGGCTTCGTTCATGGCTTCCGCGTAACTGAGCAACACCTCTCCATAGCGGAACAGCGGGAAACAATGAAATGTCGTACCCGTCGGGGCATTCCAGCGTGCATTTACATTAAGGAATTTCCGGAGATAGAAACCGGTCCGGGTGGCTTTGTTACCCAACTTATCCTTTCCCCCGTCAAAGGTTTCCACGGTCATGTTGTTCATCCATTTGGCACCGTTGAAGAGGATGCTTTTGTCGAAGCGGGGATCCCGGTTGGCAAAAGGAGCGGCCGCATGTGCCGGATTGTTCCAGTCGAACGGCACCCCGGTTTTCATTTCATAATCGTTGACCAGGTTCAGTGAGGGGCAGGTACCTCCTTCACCCCCCGTGATGCTCACAGGCCCGTTCAACCGTTCAATGGTGTTGTTGGCAGTGGCCATTTTCGAGAGAATGATCTCCTTGTTGGGGTTGAGCACGTAAAAAAACGCATCATAGCCGGTTCCTGCGCTGTACAATTCATAGGCAGGGGTGGTACCGTTCTTCAGGTTGATGACTGCGGCGGCAGCTTCGGCTGCTTTTTCCCACTTTGTGGCATCAAATTTTCCGTTTTCAGGTGTATCTGCTGTTTTGGCAGGATCGTTGAACAAGGGGCTGGCGGCATAGAGCAGCACCCTTGCTTTCAGCGCCAAAGCAGCCCCTTTCGTGGCCCTCCCCAATTGGGTGGTAGCATGGGCTACCGGTAACAGCCCGGCAGCTTCGTCGCACAACCCCACAATGTAATTGGTGCATTCATCATAGGTGTTCCTGGGCAGGTTAAGGTCTTCGTTGGTCTGAAGTGCTTTTAAAACAATGGGATACCCACCGAACCTTTTCAGAAGTTCAAAATTATACATCGCTCTCAGGAAAAGGATCTGACCTTTGACCACGTCCCGGCCTATGGAAGTCATTACATGGTCTTCGATAAAGGGAAAAATCTGTTCCTCAAAAACATAGGACCGTCTGATCCCTGCATAACAGTTCGTAAAGGTATTGTCGTAAATGGCATTGGGACCCCAACTTCCGGTTCCCCATCTTTCTGCGCCTGACCCCCTGACGGAATGCACTGCCTCATCGGTGGCTGAAGCTACCATCGAAGATCCCGACAACCGGTTATAGCCGTCAGGCAGAAAAGAATAGATGTTGTTCACAAACAAAACAATCTTGACAGAATCGCCATAGATGAGGGAAGCCTGAATAAAGTCAACCGGAGTATCGTTGATGGTCTCATCGGAACAGGAAACCATCATACCCAGGATGAACGAAACAGTTATAATTGTAATAAACTTTCTCATATTGTCAAAGTTTAAAAATTAGAAATTGAGGTTGAGTCCGGCACTGAATGTGCGTTGAATCGGATACGCCAGCCCGTTATCCTGGATTTCCGGATCTTTCTGACCCACCTTATCCCAGCAATAGAGGTTGTTGCCATTCACGAAAATCCGTGCTTTGGAAATGCCGATCTTCTTCGACAACACGGAAGGAAAAGTATAGCCGAGTTCCAGATACTTCAGCCTCAGGAAGGAGTTGTCCTGAACCCAGTAGGAACTGTTTGGGTAGTTGTTGTTGTTGGAAATGGTAAGCCTCGGATATCCTGCCGTCTGGCCTGAACCGGGGGTCCATCTGTCGAGGTGGTGCTCCAGCACATTCCCGATTTTCCCGTAGAAATCCCAGTAGGTATATCCCCAGTTATAGGTGGTGCTGTTGGCGATGCCATGGAACAATCCATTGAGGTCGATACCTTTGTATTGGAGTCCGAAGTTGATCCCGTAAGTGATCTGGGGCATTTTTCCATAACCGATGTTGGCTATGTCGTCGTCGTCAATCACCCCGTCGTTGTTCAGGTCCTTGTATTTCAGGTCGCCCGGCTTTTGGGTTCCCAGAAGCGACTGGTCGGGCAGCTCTGTGATGTTGTCTTCTTCGGTGAAGAACCTGTCAAAGACGTACCCGAACCTTGTTCCCTGCGGAAGCCCGGTCTGGTATCTCCATGGATAATTGCGGTATTGCTCACCCATGTTCACAATCTCGTTTTCGTTGAAACTGTAATTGGCGTTCAGAAAATAGCTGAAATCGTTGATTTTGTCATTCCATCCTGCCTGAATTTCATAGCCTTTATTCCGGAACTCCCCATCCGGGGTATTCACCGTGGCTCCGTACATGTCGGTGATGGCATTGCTGATCAGGATGTCGTTGTTGTGTTCGTTGTAATAATCGAAAGAAGCGGTTATCCTGTTTCCCAGGAGAGCCAGGTCGATACCGGCATTGGCCTTCAGACACTTTTCCCAGGTGAGCACGGGGTTGGCAATCCTGTTTTCGTACCATCCTCCGACAGAAGCTGGAGTTATCCCAAAAATATAACCGGTAGTAGTCGTAAAAGAGCCCAGATAGTCAAAGTAAGTACTGACCTGGTTTCCGGTAAGGCCGTATGATCCCCTGATCTTCAGGAAGTCGATGATTCCTGCGCTTTCCATGAAATCTTCATTTGAAATGATCCATCCTGCCGAAACTGCCGGAAAGAAGCCGTACCGTTTGTTGGAGGGATACTGTTCACTTCCCTGGTAGGCAAAGGAGAAATCGGCAAGATAGGTGTCGTTATACCGGTAAGAGAAAAATCCCTTCGGACCCTGGAAATTCCGCGTCAATTGGGAGGAGAGGCCATTGTCACTTTGCTGCCTGTCGTACATCAGCATGGCTCCGATGGAATGTCTGGCCAGTTGGGTCTCATACCGGAGAGAGATGGAATGGTCGAAATTGCGGTACACACTGCTGAGTGCTCCCGTATTTCCAATCTGGCTGTCCAGCCCGATTTTGTTGTAGGTTTCCCCATCGGCATTCAGCTGGTA
>CAYYJE010000043.1:4872-6057 GCA_964472165.1 uncultured Prolixibacteraceae bacterium
ATATTTTCGTCATAATCGGCGCTGTAAGCACCCGGCGCATTCCGCTTGTCCATTTTTGCGCGGATATCGGTGACCAGTACCAGGTTTTTCCCGATGTTGAGTTCCACATTGCCGTGGATGTTCATCACGTCGACCGAAGAATTGGTGTTGTAGGTATTGATGTCCTGGTCGACGTTGAACAGGCCGCTTCCCGTCAGATAGTTGGCCGACACGTAATATTTTGCAGTTTTTCCCCCTCCGCTCACGTTGAGATTGTTTCGGGTCTGCACGGAGTAGTCTTTAAGGAACTCGTCCGCCCAGTTGACATTGGGATAGCGGGAAGGGTCGCTCCCTGTCCGGTAGCCTTCCAGGGCTGTGGCATCATAACGGACAACAGCCTGAGGGTCGTCGTTCAGTTGGGCTTCGTTGTAAAGGGTGGCATACTGGTAAGCATCCAGGAATTTGGGCATACGGGTAGGCATGGAAAATGAGGTTTCGGTATTGAAGTTCACGCTGAATTTTCCTGTTTTTCCTTTCCGGGTAGTAATCAGCACCACGCCGTTGGAGGAGCGAAGACCGTATAGGGCTAACGCTGCAGCGTCTTTCAGGAGGGTTACGCTTTCGATGTCGTAGGGGTCGAGCATGGAGACATCGTCGACCCGGCCATCAATAAGCACCACCGGAGTTCTTCCCGAGGCGAAAGTATGGTCTCCCCTGATCCGGTAACTTGCATTTTCGTACCCGGGCAACCCATCCACGTCATACAGGGTAAGGCCGGCCATACGCCCCGACAGGGAATTAAGCCGGTTCACACCCGAGACGTTCTGAATTTCTTCACCCCGGATAAAAGAGACCGATCCGGTCACGAATTCAGCCGGTTTTTCATCATAGAGCAACATGACTTTTCCATTGGCCAGGCTATCCGGCTTCTGGATGGCAATGTCATTATTCTGCGAGGCGACTGGCAGCGCAGAAACCAGGCTTACCAGGCCCAGCAGACAGATAATCAATTTCAGATTCCATCGATTTTTCATATTCCATTTGGTTTAAAAAAGAATTTAGTGCAAACTATTCCAGACACAAGGAATGGACATCCAGGCAAACCATAAAGGCTAAAGCGGACTTTTTCAAATGAAGCATGACAGTACAGTTCTGGCAGCTGGTTTCAGTTTCAGGCTTTCATCGGTGAACAGGTTTCCGCAAAGA
>CAYYJE010000043.1:6157-7427 GCA_964472165.1 uncultured Prolixibacteraceae bacterium
AATTCAGAATGAGGCGTTTACATATCCTGAAAAAAACCAAGGTTCGTCATATCAATCGATTGTTTGTCAATTGAAATTTTGTTTTTCCCCTCCCGCCAGAGGCAGGACCGGGAAAAAAAGGTTCAACTTCTGCCTTTAATTCTCAGGCGATTTCCGGGATTATTCCCTTCTTCTTCGTGGAATCCCTGATGATCAGATCGTTGCGGATTACAATGGTTTCTGTGGATATATCCTGTTGAGGCTCTTCTATCTGGCGGATCAGCAGCCGTGCTGCCGCTTGTCCCATCTCAAAGGCATGGTCGTCGATGGTGGTAAGCGCCGGATCAATGATCAGCGAAGTGGGAGTATTGCTGAAACCCACCACCGCCACATCGCCGGGAACCGTCAACCCATTCCGTTTCATGGTTTGAATCAGGCTGATGGCGCTTGTATCATTCGATCCGAAGACTCCGTCGGGGCGGTTGGACAGGGAGAGAAATTTCAGGGCAGCATTCTCCCCTTCCTGACGCGTCAAATCCTCGGTAAAATAGACCAGCGTGTCGTCGGGCTCAATCTGGTGCTTTTGCAGGGCAGCACGGTACCCGTTCAACCGGTCGCGGAAAATCGCAATCCGCTGGTTCCCCGCAATGTGCGCAATCCTTCGGCACCCCACTGACAACAGATGCTCTGTGGCCTTCATCGCTGCTGAAAAATCATCGATTACCACCTTGTGGGATTCAATCTCATTGCAAACCCGGTCAAAAAACACCAGCGGGATGTTGTTCTCCTTGAAAATGGTGAGATGGTCATAATTGTTGGTCTCAAGGGCAAGACAGGCAATTACCCCGTCGGCCTGACTGGCCAGGACCATCCTTGCATTTTCCTTTTCCCGTTCGTAGGAATTGTTTGACTGGAAGATATTTACAAAATAACCCGCTTTGCTGGCCACCTCTTCAATACCGCTGATGGCCGACGACTGAAAATAACGGTCGATTCGAGGAATGATCACTCCAATGATGTTGGTCTTGTTCCGTCTGAGGTTCGAGGCCACCGTATTCGGGTAATAACCCAGTTTTTTCGCCAGTTTTTGAACTTCCGACGTGGTCTTCTTTCCTATACTTGGATGGTTCATCAGAGCCCGTGAAATCGTGGATGGGGAGACATTCAACTGTTTCGCCATCTCCTTGATCGTGATTTTTGGTTTGCGCATGGTTTAACTTCAGAAAAGCTGTGCGGTACTTGAATAAATTAAGCTCACAAAGTAACAAGAAAAATCAATTGTCTGAACGAA
>CAYYJE010000043.1:7527-9277 GCA_964472165.1 uncultured Prolixibacteraceae bacterium
AGGACGGGATTCACCGTAAGGTCGGCACAGAAGCAGGGAACGTTCCGTTCCGAAGCTGCCCTGGCAATTTTAAGGCTCATACTCAGGGTTTTTGCGATTGGCTTAAGCGCCACTGCCCGGTAACCCATGTCAATCCTTTTAAGCGTATCGGTATCGGTATGGGCGGTTTCGTCCGCTGTGAGCCTCACGGGAATTGACGACACGTCGGTTTCCAACTCTTCCGGGAAAGGTTCCTCCACCATGGCAATCTGCTCAAGTGCCCCGATGTTCTCCGCATGGGCCAGAAATTTCAGGAAGGTCTCCTTTTCCTGGTACCTCCCGTTGGCATCAAAATAGTAGGGCAGTTTCCCGTCGGAGGTATATGGAGTCCGGAGGTCCTTCATTACCCGGTGCAGCTCCGACAACCGCTCCATGTCTTTCCGAAGCATCTGTTCCTGGGTTCCGGGCTGCCCGATTTTGATCTTCATGAAGAAATATCCCTCCTCCACAGCCTGTTTAACCTGTGAGGGGGGCGTATCGTAGGAGATCAGGGGGATGGCGGCAATCTTCCCGTGCCGGTCGGAGAGAACAGGCCGGTATTGGGGAGGAATCATCCGGTCAAAGGAGGTGATTCCACAGGTTTTCGCCATCAGCAGCCAGATCGCATTGTCCACAGGGACCAGTGAATTCAGGATGAAAGTTTTGCGCAGGTCGTTTCTGCCGGTGATTTTCGCAGCATACCCGGCAACCTCGGCGACAAGCTCTTCCAAAAGAGTGACCGGATCAGTGAACTGAGTGCCTTTCAGAATTTCCAGGGATCTCTGCGTAATGGCATACATGAGGCTGTTGCCCTTTTCCTCCGTATGGGCTTCAAAGAGAGCCGCATCAGACCACAATACACTTTGCGTTCCCAGTCCGGTAGCCCGCTCTCCCGATGTACTTTCCAGCCCGGCCACACTTTGCCACAATTCTGTCAGATATCCCCCCTTGAAACCAAATGGACGGACAAGGGGTTCCCGTTCCACGGCGGAGAATGTTTTGGCAATGGTAATCTTCCGGGAGCCGGCTTCGTGGCAGGACCAGGGAAGGGAACCCATCCCCCCCAGCAGGCAGACAGCCCCGCTCCCCTTCAGAAAGTCGCGTCGGTTCATGGTCAGTAAATCTGTCAATACCTGAGTTTCCAGGGTTTGCGGTATTCGTACGACAGCAGCTTGTTGGCCGCCCTGCTGTTGGTAAACCTTTCGTTCCCGCCGTCCCACTCCAGGCGCTGCCGGGTCATCAAGGCAATGGTTCCCAGGTGGGCCAGCGTGGTAGACCTGTGTCCTATTTCAAGGGTTGCCCAGGGTGATTGCCTCGATTTGACACAATCGAGGAAATTGCGGATGTTGTTCACGGTGCTGTCGCGATGGGAGCCATCAGTCAGCAATTTTCCGGTTGTCGCAAGGTTGTAAACCTCAGCGTCAAGAGGCCTGGGCCATGTCTGGAACTGTCCCGCAGCCGCAGGAGTTATTTTATAGTCATTTTCGGCTGAATGGAGGGTCCCCTTTGTTCCCCGTAATTCCAGAAATCCATACGGGATAAAACTTCCTGAGCTGCCTTCCAGGATCTGGATGGAAACCAGCACCCCTGAGGCAAATTCATAGGTCACCTGCATGGTATCCGGGATGGTACGATCGTCGTCCACCACGAATTTCCCGCCATGGGCACTCACCGCCACCGGGGCTTCTTCGTTGATCAGCCACCTGAGGAGATCGAGATAGTGAATCCCGTT
>CAYYJE010000043.1:9377-15091 GCA_964472165.1 uncultured Prolixibacteraceae bacterium
CCTATCTCCTTGATATAGCGGGGAAGAACGGCAGAATAATCCCGGGAAACATAAGGTTCATACACATCACACAAAGCAGCCACCTCCACATCGGGCTGCTCCATAAACGCATGCAGAAGCTGGGTGCCGCGGTTCCCTACCCCGATAAATCCGACCCTGATCTTTTCTCCTGAACCGATGATCCCATTGTAGCGGGCGGCACTCAGCTTCCCTGCCCCGAGAGAGATCCCGGCAGCGACCAGGCCTGTCTGTGTGATAAATTCGCGTCTGCTGGTTTTTCCGTTGTTATCTGTCATAATGCAGGTTTAAAAGTTTATCGCTTAAAGTTATTATTTTGAATCTCCGATTCTCACCGTACAAGATACTATTTCTCATCAAAGCAGGGAATTTTGAGGAGTTCCCCGCCTTTCAGTGCCGATTTGTGGGCCACAATACCCGGAGCAGTAAACGCCAGGGCCTGGTAAATGTCGACTTCGGGTGTACGCTCCTGCAGGATGGAATCGATGAATTCGTGGGTGATAAAGGTGTGTGATCCCTCGTGTCCGCTGTTGTGCCGCAGCGGTTCCGGAAGGAGCTCACCCTTCCACCATGCCGGAACTGCATATTCCTCCACGGAGTTGGCAGCCACTTCAAATCCGCCATCGTCCCTGACCATTCTTTTCCCTGACTTAACCAGAACAGTGGATGATCCGGATCCGTGCGACATAATGAAACTCATCCGGTCGCCGTGCCATTCGGCCCTTTCACCTCCCCTGAGCGCCCCTTTCCAGTTGACTTCTACCGGAAAGGAGATCCCCCTGCTGGTTTTGAAAAGTGCCGATTCGTTCCAGAAGGGGTTGTTGTACATGTTATCCTTGCAAATGGGATCCTCATCACCCCAACCGATGCAGGTAACCTCGGTGAGCCGTTCGCGGGTCAGCCCGACCAGCAGACTGGTGCAGTGAGTCGGGTAATTCATGGGAGGCAGCCCGTACCGCCAGGTGCGGCTGCCGTTTTCCACGTAGAGAATTTCAAGTCCCGGATGGTTATACTGGGCCGCCGCACTGAAAAGGTTGCCGAACGCACCTTCGGCATAAAACTTTTTCGCGGAAATCATGCTCTGTCTCCAGATACTGGTCTCCGCCATCATGTATACCAGGCCGCTCCGTTTCACCGCTTTCAGGATATCGCTGCACTCATCCAGGGTCATGGCTGCCGGGACCGCACACAACACATGCTTGCCGGCCTTCAGCGAAGCGATGACATGGTGGGCGTGGTCAGGGGCGCCGGTGGCAATAAACACCGCTTCCACATTTTTGTCCTGAAGAAGCCTTTCAAGTGATTCATAACTTTTGGAACACCGGTAGGTCTGCATCAGCTTTTCCCGCCTTTCGGGACGCAGGTCACTCACAGCTTCCACTTTGCAATTGGGATGTTCGTGAAACTGAAAGGTCAGGCCGAACCGTCCTCCGACAATCCCGATCCTGACGACCCTGCCTGTATCGGGCAGGGTGGCACCTGCAAAGGCAGGTAAAACGGCGGCAGCAGCCGCACCTATCCCCGCCATCCTGATAAACCGGCGCCTTGAGAATTCCTGTGGAGTAGTCATATATTTCCTTGTTTTAATTTTTATTCTTTTCTGATTTTAACACCAGTATCCTGCTGGTGTAGACCCTGTTAAGGGGATAAGGAATGCCTGTCGCCATGAGGTCATGACCTGAATACACTTTATTTTCACCTTCAACCCGGTAGATGGCTCCGGCGTCGAGTCCTTTTAAACGGACATACTGCTCCTGATAGGGGAAAACAGAACTTCCCTTCAGCTGGTCTTCGAGCTGGTAAAAGAAAATGACCGATTCCGTCATCGTCTCATTGGTATACTGCAGGATGGCCCGGTTGCCCTCAAAGGGAGACGACAATCTGAACAGGGTTCCGTTGTGGACCGTTTCCCTGATTTTTTTGAAGAGGGTGACCTTTTCCCGGGCAATTTTCACCGTTCCGGGATCCCACCGGGTGAGGTCGTTGCTGATACCCAGCACGCCGCTCATGGCCACATCGAACCGGAAAGCGAGCGATGGACGGATGCCGTGGTTGTCGTGCTCCCCGGTCCAGCTGATCATGGTATTGGCGGGGAATGCATGGAGGTACCCATACTGGATCAGGATACGATCCAACGGATCGATGTTGTCGCTAACCCAGGCAAAATCGCTGCTCCGGAAAACCCCCAGATCGACCCTTCCCCCACCGCTGGAGCAGGTTTCAAACCAGACATCGGGGAATTCGGCCGATAAAAGGTCGTGCATTCTGTAAAAATTCTGAATATACCTGATCCTGACCTCACGCTGCATGGCTGGTTCAGCATCGGGCCATCCTGGTTCGGTGAGACTTTTGTTCATATCCCATTTCAGGAACCGGATACGATGATTCCTGAGCAAATCGGTCAGCGACTGGTACAGATACTGGAAAACATCTTCCCTGGCCAGGTTGAGCATCAGCTGGTTTCTTCCCAGTGTCCGTGGCCTGTTGTTGAAATGGAGCACCCAGTCGGGATGGGCACGGTAGAGGTCGCTGTTGGGATTGACCATCTCAGGCTCCACCCAGATCCCGAACTCCATGCCCATCTCATTCACCTGCCTGATCAGCGGTTCAAGCCCCTCCGGGAATTTGTTTTTATCGACCGTCCAGTCACCCAGCCCTCCCTTGCTGTTGACCCTGCCCCTGAACCAGCCGTCGTCGATCACGAACATCTCCACACCCAGTTCTTTGGCCACTTTGGCCAGTTCCAGCTGCTGCTTTTCGTGGATGTCAAATTCAGTGGCGTACCAGCTGTTGTAAATCACCGGACGCGGTGTGCCGCTTCGCTTTGCCGGGAGTATCAGTTTCCGGATGTAACCGGCATAGTTTTGGGCTACCCCGTCGGTACCCAGCGAGGTATATCCGAACGAGAAAACAGGAGTGGCAAACGTTTCGCCGGGACCGAGATTCCATTCCGTATCCCAGAAATTGATGCCGCTCACCACCTGGACCCTGTCGTCGGGCATACTTTCAAAATCGCCTCTCCAGTTTCCGCTGTAATGAAGCTGTCCGTACCAAACCTCGCCGTGATGAATGGCAGTTTCCCCTGTGGGCCTGATGGCGAACCAGGAGGCGCCGTAGGTTTTGAAATCACGGCTCTGGATGGTTTTGATTCCCTGGGTGAGACGTGACGTTTCGGGCTGAAACTCATGGCCATGGATTCCTGAAAGATGGGTCATTTCATAAGCCCCCCGCGGAAGCCACAAAGAACCGGAGAGGGAATTCTCCAGGCGGATATTCCCGGAATTTCCGGAATGGGAAATCTCCAGCCATTTTTCAATCAGGTCGTATTCCGGGATTACCCGGTAAAATGCGGTAACCTGAAAAGGGTAATACCGGTCTTTCTGCACAATCTTCAGCAACGGATAACCTCCCTGAACTGAAACCTCATAAGAAACATATTCCAGGTCAAGGTCACGGGTTCCGTCTGCAAAAACCACCTCCAGTACCGGCATTTTGTTGGGGACTCCCCCCCTCACCGGCACTTCGGGTTTTCCCTGAAAAGGGGTGAGCATGGATTCAGGTTGCGACAGCCTTGGTCCATACCAGCCGGCAAGCAACTGCCCGTTGACCACCTTAAGGGCATAGGTCATGTGCCGGGTTTCCAGTTGCCAGCTTTTCTGGTCAGCTCCTGTGGTGACCTGTGCGGATAACAGGTGGGCCCATAGGATCAGGATGACGCCGATTGTAGTGAATAGTTTAAGGTTCATAGCAACAGGTTCTCAGTTTTTAATTTCCATTGGATTCTGTCTTCAACCAACGGTACAATTCCGAACGCATCACCGGCGAAAAACGGTTGTAATCGTCGGGAACGAAAAGGCTGATCCGGTTTGCAGCGTTAAATATACCATAAACTTTCCGGGTTTCTCCCACAGCTTCCCGAATATCCGCGAGACTGGCATCCTTGTCGTACAAGGGGGCTATCACCAGCAACGGACGGGGGGCAATGCATGCCATCACTTCTTCAAAATCGAAAGGAAGCCGGTTCGTATTGCCGGTAAAAAATCCCAGCCGCGGCATCAGCCCGTGCAAATGGGAAAAAGCCTTGATTCCTTCCCTCCCTTTCTCTTCTCCTCCTGAACGCATGGGGCTGAAACCGGCTACCGACACCACTCCGGCAATCCGGTCATCAAGGGCAGCAGAAAGCAATCCCACAGTTCCCCCCAGCGAATATCCGGTCACATAAATCCGGGATCCGTCGATAAAATCGATATTTTCCAGGGCATCCACTGCGGCATCCACATCGGCAACCATTTTGCCCATTTTAGACCAGCCCGGGTAGCGTTGGTAGAAATGGGTGGCTTCTTCCAGACGATTGCCGAAGCCGATCATGTCATAGGAAAAAACAGCATATCCCATGCCGGTAAGGGTCCTGAAAAGGGAGTTGATCTCGTGGTCGAAACCCATGGCTGAGAATCCCTTGGAATAGTCGTATTCATGGAGGTAGACAACTACGGGAACGGGTTTTTCGGGGGCCACTCCCCTCCTTGAAGAAGGAAAGTAAAGATAGCCGAAAAGGTTTTCCCCGAATCCGCTGTACGGGGTGATCATCATGACCTTCATCCTGCCGGTGGTATCGGGCCGGTTGAGAAAAGTCCCTGTTTTGTTTTCCCCGTTTCCTCCATTCCGGAGGGTTCCCGGTCCTTTATTGGTGACTCCGGCAGGTTCCTTACCCAGCCCCCAGCGGATTTGTTCCTGAATGCCGGCTTTCCGGGGCTGCCACTCTGCGGTGGATCGGACAATTCCCCTGTCAGGTTCTGTGACCAGATCACTGGCTTTTTTCACCGGATAGTCAAGCGGGTTAATCTGTTCGCGGGTGAGCCGGCACCAATCTTCGAAGGAGTAGCTGCACTTCAGGTTGTCAGGTGGTTTAATGGTATTCCTGTCAAACACATAATCGAAAAAATCGACATACCCTTCAATGTCACGCGCACTGACTCCATGGAGCCCGTATCGGGTTGCAATGGCCATATGGTCTTCAGCACCCAGGAAGCGGTATACCTTTTTACTGGCATGGTAAACCTGTTCGATACCCCACAGATTGCTGGCGCTCTCGGTATGGGCGGTACTCAGCATAAGCCCGCGGGGCGCGACCAGGGCCATGAAGTGGTTTTGGTCGACGGGAAGCTTATGTTCCCTTCCTATGAAAAAGCGGAGTCGCGGATGGAGCCAGGCAGGTTGTGCACAGGCCAAAAGGGCGATGTCTTCCACATCGTATTTGTGTGCGTTGTAGCGCCAGGGGACTTCGGCCCCGGTACCTCCGCTGCTGGGGATACAAGCTCCGATCCGCTCATCAAAGGCAGCAGCCATCAGGGAGGTTTTCCCGTTCCGCGAATGGCCCGTGATCCCGATTTTCGCCTTGTCCACAACGGGAAGGGTCCAGAGATAATCGACGGCACGCGAAGCGCCGTAAGCCCTGCGCATCAGCCGGGTAAAATCATACTCTCCGGCCCAGATCTCCGACCAGGCTTCGGTATCGTCCTTTGTGTCGGCACCGGCATAGAGACAGCCGATATACCCCCTGCGGACGGCAATCATCGCCCACTCCCGGTGGTTCCAGTTGGTGAGGAAAACCGGGAAGGGCCCTTTACCCTGAGGGATCATCAGCTGAAGCGTCAGCTTTGCCCGGTGACCGGGACCAAAGCTCAGCTCAACCTCCC
>CAYYJE010000043.1:15191-25535 GCA_964472165.1 uncultured Prolixibacteraceae bacterium
TTCCAGTTCCGCCCTGCGCTTCAGCGTATCAGGAGAGACAATCCGGCTGTTTCCGGAAATCTCCTGCACATACCTGCGGTATTCTTCAAAAGCACCCCTGCCCGGTCTGAAGGTGGTCCAGCTGAACTGGGTGATATTGCGGGTATACAATCCCGCATACAAGAGCTGGTCTTTGAGGGGTTCCCACGATTTTGAGCGAAACCCGATCCCTTCACATGCACATCTTTCAAACGATTCAATATCGACACCAAACCTTACCCCGTTTTCATCACAGGCCTTTTTGATCATGGCATACCAGTTCGGGAGATCCACGTCATAATCCCCGTCATCCACATAACACCGGCCTCCGCAGTCCTGCAAATAAAGGATATCGATATCGGGGGTTTGGGCAAAGAAACTCCTGAAGAATTCATAGGTCATATCAGCCGGGCGTCCCCGCCAAAGGGCAGGCGCAATAGTGACAATGAATTTGCGGGGTTTCGATTTGGCATACGCGGCCACCCGCTGCTGATAACCCGCCAGCAACATCCGGTCTTCAGGTTTCCACCACCCCCTGTATCCTCCATCGTGAAACTCCTCGCAGATATACCATCCGGCCATCGAAGGGCTTCCGGAAAACCGGTCATACAACTCATCGAGGACCTCCCTGTTGCGGTAATACAAGGTATCGTATACCAACGCATTCCCCTTGTTTTCAGGGTATTTCCCTCCGTTCAATCCAAGGATCAGCTTCATCCCCGTCTTTTCTGCAGCCACAAACATGCGATCAATCATGTCGTACTCCTTTTTCATCCATTGAAGCTGCGAACCTGAGTAATGGAAAACCCCTTCGGACTCTTTGTGCCTTGTGGCATGCTGGATGATCATGGTATCAATGTGAACCTCCCGGTATGCCCTCATCGTCGATTCCCAATCGGTATTCTGATTCACTTCGGCATGAAGCTGGATAAAGATGCTCGAAAATTTCGCCGGTTCTGCAACTCCCGGAGTGTAGGAAGTTAACTGCTCAAAAGCGTCGAAGTGTACCGTTGAAGAATGTTCAAGCCCAGATCTGTTGACGATTTCAAACTGATAGCCTGCCACCCTGGCCAGGTTCAGGCCGGGTTGTGATCCCGGGTTTAAGGCTCTAAAACTGTCATAGCTGATCAGCAGTTGCTGCCACTCCCCACTTCCCAGAATCGTTTCATTCGTGACATAAAAGTGCAGAAGCCGGTCATTTTTAAGGGTGAATTCCTCATTCTGCTGAAGCAGGGTGATCTTCAGCAGATCGGTGCATCCGGGGCTTCCCTTCACCCAAAGTGAAAGGCCGGCCGGATGAAAGGAGAGGTCGGACCTGAAATTTCCCCAGATTTTCCGCAAGGCGAAGCTTCCGGGAGCGCTTCCTGCTGACTTGAACGCATAGTCACACCGCAGGCTTCCCTTTCCCTGCTGCCTGACCTGGCTGTCGAAGCTTACCTTCACATCCGCTTTCAGTTTTCCGGAATCTTCTGCCAGCGTGAGCAAATAACCTGAACAGTTGAAATCGAAATGATTCAGATACTTCCTGGCTCCCACAAGGTCAGCCTGACCGGTTGTGGCAGTCCGGGCGCTAAAGGGATAACCCCAAAGTGTGAGCAGAAGCAGTAAAACTTTGTTACTCAGGATGGGTTGTAACCGGATACTTTTAGCCATAGGGATAAAACTTTTATAGAATGCCTCATTTCAGAATCAATCAGGGGAAGACCCACAGTAAGTGATCTTCCCCTGAATTTTCAGACTGTCAGTGAATCCACTCATGAATTACACACTACTCCTGCATGAGTCAGAATGTCACCGACCGTTCGCTGGTAAAGAAAGTATCCAGCGCGGCAGGTTCAGGAAGAAAGGCAGTCCTGTAATTAAAAGTACCTCCGGTAGGAAACAGAAAGAGGGTGTCTTTTTCCGTTGCCCGGGGTATCCGCTTATTTACCAGCAGATTTTCACTGTTCAGGTAGTTCAGCTCGACATGCGAAACGGTATTGTCTGAGGCTGACCACTGCACAATCACATAGGTCCCTTTGCGGGTTAAGGATTTATAGGTACGGTTCAGGAGGGCACCCTTGTAGTTATTCCCATACACCCTTCCTACAGTGGAGGCCCTTACTGAAGAATTTCCATGCTTGTCGTAGGTATAAATGTCAAAATTATGGACATCTTCCCTCATATTGTCCAGCATGACACGGACCGTATCCACACCTTCAGTTTTTACCACAGAATTTGTGATGGAATCTCTCCCGTTATTCCAGTAGACTTTGTAACTGTTGATTTTGGGATCCGACAGGAGCAACCAGGAGAGTTCAATCCGGTAGTTTCCACCCCTGACCTTGATGGAGTCGGCTTTCGCGATGTAAAGGGTTTCCCCGACTTTTGAAAATTGGGAATAGGTATCCTCCATTGTTTCGCAACCCGGAATAACAATCAGTGCAACAATTCCCAATACTGCAGTATGGATGAGTGATCTTATTTTCATTGTTCTCATTGTATTAAATCATTACTCAACAGGTTTCCCGAATAATGTAATCTCCCGCAAATAAACGTCAGGATTTCCACCATAAGTAGACAAAGTTTTAAACCGCATATATCTGAATCCTGATTCCAGTACATTAAAATCGAAATCGTGTCCGACTGCTGCCGCATCCTGGTCGGCTTGCGACAACTGACCGACAGGGAGACCGGAAGGCTTGATGAGTTCAAATTCACCCAACAGGGTCCAGTTGTTCCAATCGGTACTTTTCACGTTACTTCCCCAAATCTCGAAACGTTTAGGAGTTCCCTGCGCATATTTCCAGTTATTATGGTGGTTAACCAAATCGAGATGCATTCGTCCAAAGATATAGGGGCGCCCCAGATCGATCGTGAACCAGTTGGGAAGCTTAAGTCCGGGCATGTCCTGTTTCATAAAGAAATAGGTGGTAGCCCCGGGTGTCCATAACTGGGAAAGTGCACCATATCTGGGCATGTTCGAATCATCGATAAGTGCGGCATCCAGCCACAAGGTTTTGTCAAATTCCACTTCAAAGAGGGGAGTTATTGCCGTAAAAATCGTATCGGAATTATTTTTCCATTTATCCCTGACGAAAAATGCAAAGTCTGTAGGAACCGGGTTAAACCCTCTTATAGAATAGTTTACATCCTTGGCACTGGTATACATGCGGTCGTACTCAATCCATTCTCCGGTTATCGAGTCCTTCACAAGGGTATATACTGAATATTCATTTCCCGATTCGTTCTCAAAAGTCAGCTTTACTCCTCCAAATGTGGGAATCACTTTTAAAGATTCAAAGAAAACAAGAATTGGTGCTTTGAGTGGATAAATCGTAACTGTAACAGGTTCTGAAATATTCTCATACCGGTTCACTGCATTCAACGTTACCTGATATTCCAGTGATTCTCCGAAACCATCCAAAAGGACAAAATTCTTAAAAACTGACGATTTGACAATTCTCTTTTCACCGGCTTTGGAGAAAAAAGTAGCCTGGATATAGAGCAGATCGGGATCATCAGGGAGCGTGTAGCTGATTTTTGCCCCACCGGCGATATTTTCGACCTTGACATTGGTTGGCGCAGTTGGAATCTCATTGGATTTCACCAGGGGTTCCTTTTTGTCTTCGATGCAATTCGACAGCAGGAAAGAACTGCATGCGATGAATATTAAAAACTTGAATTTCATAATGGTTATTGTTTAATTACCAACCCGGATTTTGAACTAAATTTTTATTCACAATCATATCCTGTTCCCGTATCGGCCAGAAGTAATCCTTCAGGCTGAAAGTCTGGTTAAAGATGATTTTTTCCCTATAATAGTCTTCCGCCTTTTCCTGATCGACATCCCAACCTGTGATGGGTTTGTTAAGCTCCAGGGGTGCATCCTTCCACCGTCTCAGGTCCCAGAACCTTTCACCTTCCAAAGCCATTTCGATGGAACGCTCGCGGCGGATAATCTCGCGAAGTCCCTCTTTGTTGGTATATTTTGAGGGATTTCTGGAGAAGTTACTCCAGGATTCTTCCACACCGGGCAGTCCTCCCTTAGCCCTGATCAGGTCGAGATACTGAAATACTTCGGGAGAAGGACCATTCACTTCGTTCAACGCTTCGGCATACAACAGGTACAAATCTCCCAGACGCAACATCACCCAGGGATAGTTGGTGGTGGTATATGTTGATGAATTGGTGGCGGTATTGGTATAGTTGACCAGTTTTTTGGCCCAGTAACCGGGTACAGAATGCCATCCTCCCTGTGTCTTCCCAAGGAATTGACCAATCTTTGCCTCAAGCCAGTAGGGATCTGCATCGTTGTAGTTCCCGTTTCCATACCAGATTCCCCCGTCGAATCCCAGGGATCCATAGAAGCGCGGTTCCCGGTCAAAGTTGAATTCGGCTGTGACGTACCCCTTTTTGATGGTACGTTTTTCAGCATCGGTACCTGTCCGTAAACTAAACCGGTTGTTGTAGTCCCAGCTCACATCCTCATCGATAGGAACCCCATTTTTAGTATAAAAGAGATTGGCCACCTTCATGGTAACACCATAGCTTCCATTCGATCCGGAATAGGCCCGCTGGGCATTGTTCAGTCCCCGGGGAGCACACCAGGTTTGCATATGACGCGTGGTGCTGCTGGTATTGGCCCAGATGATTTCCGTATTCCACCTTTCCGTTACAGTACCCCTGCAATTCAGGTGAATCCGTGTCTCGTCCGAGATCTGGCCGGTTAACAGCGTGGGTTTAAACTCGTACAGCATGTACCCCAGGGAATGAGCCTTGTCGATCGCCTCCTTGCAGGCCGCAGCCGCACGTTCCCATTTCTGTGCACTGAAGGTGGTGTTAAACAGGGGAGTGCCGTCCTTATTGGTAAATCCGATATAGTCGGGATTGCCGTTAAACAACGGACTTGCCGCATAGACCAGGACCTTTGCCTTCATGCCCATGGCAATCGGAAGGGTGATCCTTCCCAGCTCCGTATTTTCGTCCATCACTTTGTCCGGCAAATTGGGTATGGCTTCATCCAGAAGCTCCACAATATAATCGACCACCTCATCCACAGGGCGGCGTACCACACGGACATCTTCCCCTGAGGCTGAGATTGGCAGGTTTTCCCGCATTATGGGAATTGGGCCATAAGCCTGCATCATATAAAAGTGATAATAGGCTTTCAGGAATTTTACTTCCGCAGCCCATTGATCCTTTTCCCAGGGTTCCATATCGGGAACGGTGGGTATCTTTTCGAGAAAAATATTGCACTGGCTGATGCCGGTCCAAAAGTCCCCTGCCGTAGTACCGGTCCAAAAATTCATCAGGGGACTGTTTACATTTTGTAATCCCTGGGCAATCGACCACGGGGTGAACTCATACACCTCCTTGTTGAACCAGAACTCATCTGCTCCGAAAAGTGCCGGATTGTATTGATGAATGGTCCCCAGCTCCGGGATAAATGAATAGCAGGTAAACAGGTATTGCTCAGCGGTCGACCGCATCCTGAAGGCATATTCAATCGTGGCCACGTTATCGGGAACGATATCCAGGTAATCGGAACAGGATGTGATCCATGTCAACAAAATTCCTGCAATTAATATCTTCATTACTTTCATGGTGCGTTTTTTAAAAGGTCATGTTAATACCTACATTATACACTCTTTGCAGGGGATAACCCAGTCCGTTTCCACCCTGTTCCACATCCCACAGCTTAAATTTACTGAAAAGCAGCAAATTTGTTCCACTCACATAGACGCGAAGATTCTGCATACGCATTTTCCCGGCAAGTTTTTCGGAAAGGGACCATCCGAGTTCAGCCTGCTTCAGTCTCAGGAATGCGCCGTCTTGCAACCACCAGGTGCTGCGTTGCATGTTGTTGGACTGTGACTGGGTGCTGAGCCGGGGCCATAAGGCGTACAAATCGGGGTTGTCAAGGGAATAATGGCTGTCGGCAAAGACTTTCAGAATTTGTTTCCCGTCAACAAACGGTTGGATGGCGGCAGGTCCGTCTGAACCACCCATCCAGAAGGAGGAGCGGGCTGATCCCTGGAAGAATGCAGAAATGTCAAAACGGCTGTATCCCATTGAAAAACCAAATCCATAGTTGATTTCCGGGACTGTGGGAAATCCGATAGGAACCTGGTCCAGCGAGGTAATCTGACCATCCTGGTTCACATCCTTGTACTTGATGTCGCCGGCAATATTGGCTACACTTCCGAAGCGCTGTTCCGGGCTGTTGACCACTTCACTGTCATCGACAAATAACCGCTCGGCAATATACCCCCACTGCTGGTTGATGGGATAGCCCACCCTGGACCTCCACCACTCCTTGTCATACACTGGCTCCTCGTATACTTCGTATTGGTTGGTGGCAAAGGTAAAATTCCCTCTTGACTGGACCCAGAGTTTGGGAGTAAAGCTGTGAGACACATCCACAGACACATCCACGCCCCTCGCAGAGGCCTCTCCGATATTCGCCCTAACAGAGGAGGTGAGACCCATGGTGCTGGGGATATCAGCCCTGGACATCAGAATGTTGGTTCGTCTCTCTTTGAAAAGGTCTGCCTGAATATTGATCTTGCCCAGCAACCCTATTTCAAAAGCCAGGTTTGTCTTTCTGGAAGTTTCCCAGGTAATGTCGGGATTGGCATACCTGCTGATATTGATTCCATTCCTGGTATAGTTACTTTCCTTTCCGAAAGTGGAAGCAAAGCCCGAATAACTCATGTTGACATTGGAAAGGTAGAAAAACCGGTCGGTGGAACTGCCAATCGCATCGTTTCCAACCAGTCCATAGGTGAGGCGGACCCTCATGTTGTTAACCGTTTCCTTAAGGGGTTCCCAGAATTTTTCGTTGGAGAGGCTCCAGGCCAGCCCCACCGAAGGGAAGAAACCGAATCTTTTTGATTCATGAAAACGCTCTGAGCCATTGTATCCGAAATTGAACTCCGCGAAATAACGGCTGTCGAATGAGTACGTTCCCCTTCCGGATACTCCCAGATTTCTGGAAGGGAGTGAGAGCTGAAGACTTTCAGCCTGGGCATTCGTACTGGACCGCATCATGTAAACCAACATCCCGCTCCATACGTGCTTCTCGCCAAATTCCCGGTTGTAATTGAGGACCGACTCCAGGTAAAAGTCGGAATTCTGTTGGCGGGCATCATTATCCAGGGAAAAAGAAAGAAATTCCCTGCCGCTGGTTTCATTGAAAACCGCTATCTCATAATCGTTCGTTCTGCGGTCGTAGCCAACAAGTTCATAGTAGAACGGATTATAGCCCTTTCAATGTCAAACCTCGAAATCCGGTTTGTATTAAACATGGTCCTGAAATTCAAACCTTTGGTGATAAAGGAGAGATCCTGTTTTAACTCAAGCTGGGCCATCATCAGGGAACGGTCGTACTCCTTGTATCCTTTCACCATGTCGGCATAAGGGTTCAGGAACGAACGGGTACTCAACCCTCCGAACATGATATGCTGTACATGCTGGTGCTTCTCATCCATGGGGTAGAAAGGCAGGAAATCAACCGGACTGGTTCTGACCACTTTGTTGTATATGGTTCCCCCACCCTCAATCGGACCGGTATAATCGTCGAAGTTGCCGTTCAGCCTTACAATCATTTCGGTGGACTGGGTAAGGAAGATGTTCACATTGGCCCTTAAAGTAAAACTTTTCAGGTCGATGTTGCTGTTGAAATTGTTGATTTTGTCGACACGCAGCACCCCATTGTCCTGAGAAAATGAGCCTGCCACATAATAGCTTGCCACTTTCCCTCCCCCGCTCACACTCATGTTGTACCGGTGGTTGAAGGTGCCTTCTTTAAAGAGGGCATCTCTCCAGTCGATCGCAGGAAAAACCACGGGGTTAATGCCTTCTGCAGTTCTTTCAATCTTTTCTGTGGAGTAGTAGGGAATTGCAAAGGGATCCCGGGCATATTGCGCTTCATTGTAAAGCTGCATATAGGATACAGGGTCGGCAAAATCAATATTCCGGGTAGGCATGGAAAAGGATCCCTCCGCCCTGACGTTGATTTTGGGTTTGCCTTCCTTCCCCTGTTTGGTGGTGATATAAATCACCCCGTTGGCACCCCGTGCACCATAGAGGGCTGTTGAAGTGGCATCCTTGAAAATTGAAAAACTTTCAATGTCATCAGGCCGCAGGCGGGCCAGCTCAGTCACACTCAGTTCAATTCCATCGATCAGGATCAGCGGATCCACTTTTCCTGTCCCGAAAGAGGTCACACCACGGATAAAAAAGTTGGCATTGTCCTGCCCCGGTTCACCGCTCAGCTGGTAAGAGATAACCCCGGCAGCCTGTCCGGCCAGCGCGTTGGTCAGGTTACTGGCAGGAATTTTGAGTTCGGCAGGTTTGATGGAAGTGACGGATCCCACCATGTCCTTTTTCTTCTGGGTACCAAAAGCCACCACTACCACATCTTCCAGTTCCTTGGTACTCTCTTCAAGGGCGATGCGGAAGGTGGTTTTTCCTTCAATGGCGACATCCTGGCTGACCATCCCCACAAAGGAGACAACCAGGTTGCGCGCATTCTGGGGAATAATCAATGCAAATTTACCATCTGCGTCGGTAGTGGTCCCAATCACCGTGTTTTTCACTACTACGGTAGCTCCGGGAAGTGGCTGGTTGTCGGCAGCCGTTACCACCGTTCCCCTGACCGTAATTTCCTGGGCATGCAAGAGTGCCGGGAAAAACAGAAAAACCAGGAACAATCCTTTGAGAATATTCAATTTAGGCTTTAACAAATTAACCTTCATAATTTTTACTGGGTTAGTTATTTTACGAAGATCAAAAATAATAAAAATTTCGAAAAAAACAAACGATTGCGTTTTATTTTCAAACCAATTTGCGTTATTAAAAAAGAGTCTGACTTGAAATTTTCAGGAAGACACGAAAAATCACAATTCATGTTAACTTTACCATTTATATAGATTCTGCTTAAACCCAATGACAGAAAAGGAAATTTTTATATTATCTGATCCCCTGGTGGAACCCACAAGGGAATTTCTCTCACAGGTACTGGGAGAAAAAGAGGGCTGGTGGATGCAGATCCGCGCGTATGCCATGGATGAATATCCGGGTATCACGGAGATCTGGCGCTATTACAACGATGGAAAACAATGGTTGTACCGGCTGATGCAGAAGAAAAAGACCATCTGCTGGATGGCGGTAATGGCCGGCACCTTCCGGGTTACCTTTTACTTCGGACAGAAAGCCGAATCCCTGATTCAGGCCAGCGACCTGCCGGATAATGTCAAACAGGGCTTTCTCGATGGACCCTCATACGGAAAAATCAAAGCCATTTCCATTAAAATGACAGACCACACGGACGTGGAACTGGTGCTCCAACTGGTGGACCTTAAGGTAAAGATTAAATAGAGTTGACAGTTACCCACCCTGCCTGGCTGTGCAATCGTTGTCACAGGAACAATCCTGTTACAGATCTTCAGGGTGTGCCAAAATATCACTATCTTGCCCTTATAAAACCAATCATTGTGATCGGCAGAGCGCTGAAGTCAGATTTGAAAAACGGAGTTCCCGGAGCTTTCAGGGAACTCTTCCGGCTGCTTTACCAGTTGGACTTTTCCGACAAGGAAGAAAAAACTCTGGAAGAACAACTGATCATCACCTTTAATGATGCCGTGGAAACACTTCCACCCAAAATGAAACAGGTCTTTCTCCTGTGTAAAATTGAAGGGCGTAAACAGAAGGAAGTGGCAGAGGAGTTGGGAATCACTCTAAAGGCCGTCGAAAAACACATTGCTTCAGCCAAACAAACTATTTCTGAACAGCTGACGCGCAAATATCCCTTATTATCTGTACTCATCACACTTTGGCTGGGTTAAAGTGTAATTGATCCGGTTTTCCTTTCCACTGTCAAAGATACCCATGTATTTCTTTTAATTCAGGGGTAGGGTTTTGCCACTCCCGGCTGTACTCCTTTAAGGATTAAATTATGGAAGAGATTGTAAAAAAATACCTCGGCAATACAGCAACTGAAGCTGAAAAGCTGGAGTTGCTGCAATGGCTGAGGCTGAAAGAAAATCGCAGGCATTTCGTGTTTCACAGGTTTAGTTGGAAGAGTGGACTGGACAAAACATGGTTCCCCGCCGGTGGCGAAGAAACATGGAACAGGATCCAGTCCGGTTTACTGGAGAGAAGTTTCGGAGGGTGGCAGAAATCAAGGAAGAGAGAACTGATTCTGAGGTACGCTGCCATCTTCTTTTTTCTGACCACACTCGGTGTGGTCACCTGGCTGGTCACCCAGAGAACTTTAAGAGAAAGCACTGGGCTATTCCGTACAGGCGGTTTCAGGCGATGGACTACAAACCGTGAAAGGTG
>CAYYJE010000044.1:0-25165 GCA_964472165.1 uncultured Prolixibacteraceae bacterium
GTTTTGCAGGAGCCGGTCAACGATCTCCCCTGTTTTTTCCTGCAGCCGCTCAATCATCAGCCGGTTTAAACCGATTTTCCACATAAAGTGGTCGACCTTGTCAAACCGCTCCTGGCAGGGAATCCAGGTGCCGGCATCCAGGAGACTGCGGTAATTCACCAGTAAACGGGATGGATAGATCAGCTCCAGTACAGGAATTTCCTCCCCGTTGGGACGGAATACCGGCCGGTCATGTTTCTGCACCACGTGCAGAATGATATTGTCATAGGCATTGTCGTTGTGGTGCCCATGCCGGTACCAGTCGGATGAATTCCTGTGGATCTCGATATTCCCCGCCCAGAGGGTCTTCCCCAGCCTGATCCGGGCGTTGAAGAAGTCGGGTCCGGCATCGCCGTTGCATACCCCGGTATCCAGTACGGTCACCTTCTCTCCCGAGATGGTGTATAATCCGGTGGCGTCAAATAGCCGTTGCTCCCACACAAATTGAAGGAATTCTTCTGTCATAGGATTTCTGTTTAAAGGTTTCCGGAATTCGCAGGATTGTAAATCTCCATTAAAGTTATGAACTCCTGTGGAAATATCCTTAAATTTGAAATCAAAAAATGATGAAAAAGCGTGTGGGTTTTATTCTGCTGCTGGTTTTGATTGTACTCAGTGGTGGAGTCATTTATATTGGAATGCTGGCGCCGGTAATTACCGGGTATGCTGCCAAAAACCTCTCCTCCGCCATTTTTGTGGCAGGGAGAACCCAGGAGAGTATGGAGCAGGAAGATCTCAATTTTTCTTTTATTAAGTATAACAGGAACAGTGTAGACCTGGAGAAACAGGAAGTGACAAGCAGGTTCCTTTTTTGGAAATCGAAGGCTCAGTTTAATGAAGGTCTGGGATGTACGCTGGTGCGTGATTTCCCGGAAGAGGCAGTGGAAGCCATGGATTATCCGGAGACGGAACTTCCGGAAAGCAATCCCGATACCATTCCCTGGCCGGCAGGCGACCTTCTTACGGATACTGTTCCGGGGGGAATTGACATGGATAAACTGGAGGGCGCACTTGACCAGGCTTTTGCAGATACTTCCGGTTGGAAGGGGACTTTTGGTATCACGGTGGTATACAGGGACCAGATAGTGGCTGAGCAGTTCCGGAGTGATTTCACCCCTGCCAGTCGTTTTCTCAGCTGGTCGATGGCGAAGAGTTTCACCAACGCGCTTGCAGGGATTCTGGTCAGGGAGGGGAAGCTCGACATTCATTCACCGGGCTTACGGTCTGAATGGGCTGGCGACAATCGAAACGAGATTACAATGAACAACTTGTTGCACATGAACAGCGGACTGGAGTGGAATGAAGATTACGGAAACCTTTCCGATGTGACAGTGATGCTTCACAAGGCCGGAGATATGGGTGATTTCGCCGCAGCAAAAAAACAGGTAGCACCTCCCGACTCTATATGGCTCTATTCTTCGGGGACCACCAACATCGTGTGTGACTATCTGCGCACCCTTTTCGGTAGCGATGCGGAATACCTGGCTTTCCCCCGTAAAGCCCTTTTCAGCAAAACCGGGATGGGAAGCGTGATCTGGGAACCTGATGCCTCAGGTACGCTGGTAGGATCCTCATACCTGTATGCCACTCAGCGTGATTATGCCAGGTTCGGATTACTTTACCTTCACCACGGCAACTGGCTGGGCGAACAAATTCTTCCTGAAGAGTGGGTTAAATATACCACAACCCCGGCAAAAGGTTCCGGCGGACAATACGGGGCCTTCTTCTGGCTGAACCGCTCCGGGAAATTCCCCGGCGTTCCGGAAGACATGTTCAGCTGTAACGGTCACGATGGCCAGTATATATTCGTGATCCCTTCCAAAGAATTGGTGATCGTCCGTACCGGTTACTCGCCCAGCGGAACTTTCGACATCAAAGAGATGGTGCGGCAGATCTCCGGTGCGGTGGAATAACTTTCCCGATGTGAAGTATATTTCATTTTTTTTAGTACTTTTGTGCCGCGAAAAATTAATTTTAAGCCGTTGTTATTGAGAGCGATGCTGCGGCTTAAACATTGTACAACCAATTTATTCAGAACAGATGTATTTGACAACTGAAAAAAAGAGAGAGATTTTTGGCCAGCATGGCAAAAATGTTCAGGACACGGGGAGTGCCGAAGGGCAGGTAGCTTTGTTTACCTTCAGGATCAACCACCTCACCGAGCACCTCAAAAAGAACAAGAAAGACCACAGCACACGCCGGTCGTTGATCCGGCTGGTAGGTAAACGGCGCAACCTGCTTGACTACCTTAAGCGCAAGGAAATCAGCCGTTACCGCTCGATCATTGCAGAATTGAATCTCCGTAAGTAAGACTAAAGACTAATGAAAAGGCAATCATACAATTGCCTTTTCTTGTATTCCATTGTGAACTGCGAAGCAGCCCCACTGGTTGATCTACCCCGGCACACACTGCGCAGACAATACCCCGATTTTTGAAGAATAGAATTAAAAGAGTTGATAAAATTATGATGAATGTAACAACAAAGACAATCGAATTGGCTGATGGAAGGACCATCACCCTCGAGACCGGCAAGCTGGCGAAACAGGCTGACGGTTCGGTTGTGGTAAAAATGGAGGATACCATGCTTCTGGCCACGGTCGTTTCTGCCCGTGAAGCCAGGGAAGATGTTGATTTCATGCCCCTGTCGGTAGATTACCGTGAAAAATTTTCAGCATCAGGACGTTTTCCCGGTGGTTTCCTCAAACGTGAAGGCCGTCCCAGTGACGATGAGGTTCTCATCTCCCGCCTTGTTGACCGCGCACTGCGTCCTCTTTTCCCCGCCGATTATCATGCCGAGACCGTGGTGATGATCACCCTGATTTCTGCCGGCAGTGAAAACAGACCCGATGCATTGGCAGGACTGGCTGCATCGGCAGCCATCGCTGTCTCCGATGTGCCTTTTGAAACTCCAATCTCGGAAGTGCGGGTGGCCCGCATCAACGGCGAACTGGTGATCAACCCCACCTATTCCCAGCTGAAAAATGCCGATATCGACATTATGGTGGGCGCTTCGTACGACAATATCATGATGGTGGAAGGCGAAATGAACGAGGTCTCCGAAGCCGAAATGCTCGAAGCGATCAAATTTGCCCACGAAGAGATTAAAAAACATTGCAAGGTACAGCTGGAAATGGCTGCCGAACGGGGCGTTGTCAAAAGGGAATATTGCCATGAGACAAACGACGAAGCTTTGAAAACCAAGGTTTTTGCCGATTTGTTTGCTCCCTGTTATGAGATTGTCCGTCAGCGGATCACCAACAAGCAGGAGCGGATGTCGGCCTTTGAGAACCTTCGGAACGAATATATTGCGAAGTATAAAGCCGATCATGAAGGGGTAGAGGGTATCGACCTGACTTCTCATGAGAGTATGATTAAAAAATATTACCACGATGTGGAGAAGGAAGCCATGCGCCGGATGGTCCTTGATGAGGGTGTCAGGCTTGATGGCCGCGGAACCCGCGATATCCGTCCCATCTGGAGTGAGGTGGATTACCTGCCGGGATCGCATGGCTCCGCCATCTTTACCCGCGGGGAGACCCAGGCGCTGACCTCCACTACGCTGGGAACAAAAATGGATGAAAAGATGATTGACGGTGTCACCATTCAGGGTACCGAGCGCTTCTTACTCCATTACAACTTTCCCTCCTTCAGCACCGGGGAAGCCAAAGTGCCCAGGGGCGTGGGACGGCGTGAAATCGGCCATGGCAACCTGGCCCTTCGTGCGCTTAAACGGATGATCCCCGCCGATCTGCCCTATGTGGTGCGTATCGTCTCTGACATCCTCGAGTCGAACGGCTCTTCCTCGATGGCCACCGTATGCGCGGGAACCATGTCCCTGATGGACGCCGGCGTGAAAGTCGTCCGTCCGGTCTCCGGGATCGCCATGGGGCTGATTACCGACAAAGGCCTTGCCAAATATGCGGTCCTTTCAGATATCCTTGGTGACGAAGACCACCTCGGCGATATGGACTTCAAGGTCACCGGAACGGAAAAGGGAATCACCGCTACCCAGATGGATATCAAGGTCGACGGACTCTCTTATGAGATTCTCAGCCAGGCACTGGACCAGGCCAAAGAGGGCAGGCTTCACATTCTGGGGAAAATTCTGGAAACCATCCCGGAACCCCGTGCCGAATACAAATCCAATGTACCGCGCATCGAGGTGATGCTGATTCCGAAAGATATGATCGGTGCCGTGATCGGACCCGGTGGTAAGATCATCCAGGGTATCCAGGCGGATACCGGCGCCACCATTGCCATCACGGAAGATGAGAACAATGGTATCGTAGAGATCTCAGGTCCCAACCTCGACATCCTGAACGCTGCCAAAGCCCGCGTGAAGGCCATCGTGGCCATTCCCGAAGTGGGTACTGTCTATACCGGCAAGGTGAAATCGATTGTGGCGTTTGGCGCTTTCATCGAGATCATGCCCGGCAAGGAAGGATTGCTCCATGTATCGGAACTTGACTGGAAACGGGTTGAATCCGCTTCCGATATCATGAAGGAGAACGACATGGTGGAAGTCAAGCTGATCGGCGTCGACGAAAAGACCGGCAAGCTTAAACTCTCGCGCAGGGCATTGCTGCCCAAACCCGAAGGTTACGTGGAACGCGAACAAAGCCATGAAGGCCGTCCGCCACGTCGTGACGATGACCGTCGCCGCGATGATTTCCGTGGAGGCCGCAGGGATGACCATCGCGGAGGAGACCGCAGGGATGACCGCAGGGGCGACAGCCGTGGCGGTGACCACAGAAATGAACCCTGGAAACCCAGGACTTCACAGTAGAGCCCAACCATCAGAAATAACAAAGGGATGTCCGTATGGATATCCCTTTGTGCTTTAGGGCAGTGACCACCCCTATCTCCTCCTGGCCAGAAGGAGTCCCCGGATCCCTGATCCGGGGGAGGTGGTGGTTTACCACCCCGTCATTCCGCTCGTGCCTCGCGGTTTTCCACCCCTCCTATCCCTGCGGGAAGGAGGGGAAATTGTTCGCTACCGCTTGTTTTGTTCCCGAATATTATGCTTAAATTTATCGGTGGTTCTGACGGCATGAAAAGTCAGGGCCCCGGAAATTGTAATATATTTCGATATGGAAACCAAAGTGGCCGGATTGATCAGCGATATGGAGGAAAAACTGGCAGTTACCGAGGAACGGAAGCTCCGCTTTTTCAGGCTCGAAGAATTGAAACGGAACATCATCCGGCTCGGAAAGTATGGCGCTGAATGTGAGATTTGCCGCCAGTTCATCACCGAAACGGAAAGCCTCACTTCTCATATCAGCGAAGCAGTGAATGTTCCCGGAAATGAACGGCGTGAACTCGACCGGCTTATTTTCAGACTCTCCCACCACATGATCAGGCACCATGGTTATTACCCCGCTTATTATTTCGGATTTCGCTACTCCATCCTGGGAATCTTTGCTGGTCTGGTGGCAGGTTTCTTGTTGTCTAAGGTAATTCCAACCCGAAATGACATGTTGCTGCCGATGGCTGGACTGGTTACAGGTCTGTTTACCGGCCAGATTCTGGGACGGATACGGGACAAAAAAGTCCGGGACTCCGGGAAAGTGATGTAGCCCTAATCGTAAATCGTTAGTCTTTAATCTTTAATGAGGCTTCGCCACGGTTACATGTCTATCCAAGGAACAGAACCCGTTTACTAAAGACTTAAGATTCAAGACTTAAGACTTTTGCTATTTTCCCCGCCCGTGGAAAACATTAATCATCGTGTAGATTAAAATCTTGAAGTCGATATACAGGGAAATGTTTTTCAGGTAGATCATGTCGTAAGGCAGTCTTTCCAGCATCTCCTCCACATTGGAAGCATACCCATATTTTACCTGTCCCCAGGAGGTGATCCCCGGACGCAACTTGTGCAGCAGTTTGTAGTGGGGGGCTTTTTTGACAATCTGGTCGATGTAATAGTACCTTTCGGGCCTGGGGCCGACCAACGACATATCGCCTTTCAAAACATTGTAAAATTGTGGAATTTCATCGAGATGGGTTTTCCTGATGAAACGGCCGGCAGGAGTGATCCTTGAATCGTTTTTGCAGGATAAGGCCGGACCATTCTTCTCCGCCTCTTCATACATGCTCCTGAATTTGTAAATCGTGAAAGGTTTTCCGAATTTTCCTGCACGCTCCTGCCGGTAAATGACCGGTCCCTTGCTTGTGGATCTGATGATGACAGCCAGGGCCAGATAAACCGGAGCCAGGACCATCATGGCCAGTAGGGAAGTGGTGACGTCAATAAGCCGTTTCCCATTTTCCTGCCACGCAGGCATCAGCCCGTTTGATATTTTGATCAGCGGACTGCTGTAAATGGTGTTGATTTTTACCATCCCCGACAGGAAGTCGTAGAGGTCAGGAATTCCCCATATCGTAATTTCCCGGTTTTCAACAATGGTGAGGATCTCGCTCAGTTTATTGTGCTGATCGGTTTCCAGGGCTATAATCACCTCTTCGATACTGCCTTCCTGAATTACTTTCTCGAGGTCAGAAATATCCCCCATCATCGGAAGATGCTCATCGAGCAACCCCTTGTGATTGTTTTCCACTGCAATGTATCCGCAGAATTTGTTTCCGGCAGGCCGGGGCTGGGTGTTCATCTCGTGGAAAATCTTCAGTGCTTTTTCGTTATTCCCGATGATCAGGGTGTTGAAACCAATTTTGCGCTGGTGGATTTTCCTGATGGTTTGAGAGGTCAGGATGAGCCTGAAAAAGTAGGTGAAGGTGAAATGGAGCAGCAGTAAATTAAAGAATAGCTGGTAATAATTTTTATAGGAGTAAACTGTATCGTCGAGCAGCAGTATAAAAAAGATAGCGGTTACCCCTATGATGGAGGTGAGTGCGGTTTGCCCAAGTTCCAGCAGCCTCGACCGGCGGTAGATGTTGTTGTAGAAACCTGTGATAAAATAAAAAAGCACCCATGAGGTAGGTATCAGCAACAGGCCGATAAAATACTGGTTTGTAAAATCGAGCGGAATGTCATACCCGAACTTCACAGGTTCGATAACCTCTTTCCGGTAAATGTAAAACAGCGTCCAACTAATCGCAGCTGCAAGAAAATCAAATAAAAGGTATATGGCGACCTGTTTCTTCTTATTCATAACATTCAGTCAGGCTTTGGACCCGGTCCGGGAGGCCGAAGAAAGCCGGTTGACACATTAACGGTATATTCTGTGGGATATTGCCGCAAAAGTAAAACTTTATCCCTGACGCCATGGCGTATAGAGTTCAATTTTTCCAAGAACCTGTTCAAGCGTGATAAGAGCCGAATGATAGGTTGTCAGGTTGGACAACTGGTAGAAGGTTTCACTACCGGCAGTGGAAACAAATTCTGCAATGGATTTGTCATCAGGCAGGAGGAGGGAGGTTTCCTGCTGGTTGAATGTGCACTTCCCGGTAACTGCATTGCCCTCCATGAATTTTCCGGGCATGACTGCTTTCAGGCTGCGGCATCCGTTTTGTCCCGCTAAAAGTTCAATATTCACGGTGGAATAAGTCGAATAATCAAGCCGCAGGTTGACAAAAATAAAAGGGGTGCCCGATTGGTGGATTCCACTTGCCCTAATCTTCTGGGGTGCTGATCTGAAAAGGGAAAAGGCAAAAAACAACAGCCGGAGCAGAAAATCTTTTTTGTCGGGCAATTCGGGGTGGGATTCAAAAATGGAGAGGTAGGCAGGTTCCTGCCAGTGGTTCGCTGTCCAGTTTGTCAGTGGTTCATATAGCAGTGGATTCCTTACCCTCACGACGGTCCGTGCTTCGTCGGCCAATTTTATCAGTTCGGCACACTGTTCGGGTGCCAGTGCAGGAAGGTCGGCGATGTAGAGATGTTTGTTGTTCTTGATGGCGGTTTTCAGTAAATCAGGAAGCAACAGGGATGAATTGTCCACGACCAGCACCTCAGCCGCATCAATCAGTTCATTGCGGGTATATTCCGGGAAGGAAAGGTCTCTGTTCTCAGCCTGATCCATCAACCCTACTGACGATTTCCCGATAATCTGAACTCCCCTTACATTTTTTAAACTCCGGACGTGGGATTTCATGGTTCCCGCATTTCCGATTAATCCTACTTTGAGCATATAAACAAAAATAGTCCAAAGCCTTCATCTTTCAAAATGATCATGCAGAACTTATTAACCTGGTTTGTTAATAATGAAGATGCTGCGACAGAGTTTTGCCGGGAATTTTCATATACTTTTGCGGCAAACCACAAATGATGACCTGGAACGACAATCCCCGGCATATGGGACTGCGGAAACGGCTTGTTGACGCGCTGAAGATTAAGGGGATAAAAGATGAAAAAGTGTTGGAGGCCATTGGGAAAGTACCCCGCCATGCCTTCATGGAGAGTACTTTTCTCAATTTTGCCTATCGTGACCAGGCATTCCCGATTGGTGCCGGACAAACCATTTCCCAACCCTATACCGTAGCTTTCCAGACCGAATTGCTCCAGGTGGAACCCAGGCACAGGGTCCTGGAAATCGGTACGGGATCAGGATACCAGGCTGCTGTGTTGTGTGAGTTGGGAGCAAAGGTCTATACGGTGGAGCGGCAGCGTGAATTGTTTGTAAAAGCACAGATCATCCTAAGGGAGCTCGGGTATCATCCCTTTTTCTATTTTGGAGACGGGTACAAGGGATTGCCTACCTATGGTCCCTTTGACAGGATTCTGGTTACGGCAGGTGCTCCCTCCATTCCCGATGATTTGAAAAAGCAGCTGGTGACAGGCGGAAGGATGGTGATCCCCGTTGGACAGGAAAATCACCAGGAGATGATGCTGGTAGTCAGGACCGGCGAGGAGGATTACACCATCGTGAAACATGGTGGTTTTATTTTTGTACCCCTGCTCAGGGGAACTGTCAGTTAAAGTTTAATTTATGATCACTCTTCACAAGTTTACCGTCAATCCATTGCAGGAAAACAGCTACCTCCTCCACGATGAAACAGGGCAATGCCTGATTGTGGATGCCGGTTTCCATTCACCGGAGGAAAAGGAACAAATCGCAGCCTTTATCACGCATCATGAACTTTTACCCGTCGCGCTTGTGAATACCCATTGTCATTTCGACCATCTCCTGGGTGTGCCCTTTCTGAAGAAGAGGTATGAAATCCCGTTTTACTGTCACCGCGAAGATGCTTTCTGGTTACCGTTGGCCATGCTTCAGGGCAGTTATTTCGGGGTTTATCTGACTGAAATGTCGAAGGCCGAACGTTTTTTGGAAGAGCATGAAGAGATACGTTTCGGCAATTCGCTGCTGAAGGTGATCCATGTGCCCGGGCATTCACCGGGTCATCTGGTTTTTTACAGTCCTGAAGAACAGTTTGTGATGGCGGGTGACGTCCTCTTCAAAGGAAGCATTGGACGTACCGACCTGGAAGGGGGTAGCTATTCCAGCCTGATAAATCACATCCACAGTAAATTGCTGGTGCTGCCTGGTGAAACAGTGGTCTATTCCGGGCATGGTCCGGAGACTACCATAGGAGCGGAGAAATCAGGAAATCCTTTTCTTCAGTAAATCCCAGGAGAATAAAAATCATATTTTATGAGTTTCTTTGAGTGTATACTTGCCGTAAATATTATCAAGTAAAAAGCATGTTTTATGTACAAGGATAAGTTTTCAAATCGTCATAACGGGCCACGTGATGGTGACCTTGCTCCTATGTTGGAGAGAATCGGGGTAGCCTCCCTGGATGAACTCATCCAACAAACCATTCCTGACAATATAAGGCTGAAGGCGCCGCTCCGGCTGGAGGAAGGGCTTACTGAACGGCAGTATTTCCGGAAAATTCTGGCATTTGCTTCCCAGAACAAGGTTTACAACACCTATATCGGGATGGGCTATTACGATACGGTGACCCCTGCCGTGATTCTGCGCAATGTGTTTGAGAATCCGGTCTGGTATACCTCCTATACCCCTTACCAGGCTGAAATTTCCCAGGGCAGGCTGGAAGCCCTTCTGAATTTTCAGACCATGGTTTGTGAACTCACAGCCATGGAAATCGCCAATGCCTCGTTGCTGGATGAAGCGACGGCTGCTGCCGAAGCCATGTCCATGATGTTTGCCTCCCGCTCAAGGCAGATGGTGAAAGAAGGGGCCAGCCGCTTACTCGTGGATGAAAAAATGTGGCCGCAGACCATCGACGTACTTCTTACCCGTTCAAGGCCATTGGGTATAGAACTTACCATCCGGCCGTTGTCAGATTTTGAGTTCACGGGTGATGTGTTCGGAATTCTGGTACAGTATCCCAATTCCGATGGAGAGGTGACCGATTACAGGGGTTTGGTGGGAAAGGCACATGTGCAGGGAATAAAGGCAGCAGTGGCTGCCGATCTTTTATCGCTGGCATTGCTCACCCCTCCGGGAGAGTGGGGCGCTGATGTTGTTTTCGGCAACAGCCAGCGTTTTGGCATTCCTATGGGGTATGGTGGTCCTCATGCAGCTTTCTTTGCGACCCGGGAGGAGTTTAAACGGATTTTACCCGGCCGTATCATCGGCGTAACCAAAGATGCCCATGGAAACAGAGCCCTGCGGATGGCCCTGCAGACCAGAGAGCAACATATCAAAAGGGAAAAGGCAACCTCAAACATTTGTACTGCACAGGCTCTGCTTGCCAATATGGCCGGTTTTTATGCCGTTTACCACGGTGAAGAGGGAATCAGAAATATCGCGGAAAGGATTCACCTGATTGCCGGATTTCTGGCGCATAAAACCAGTGAGTTGGGATACCGGCAGTTAAACCATAACTTCTTTGATACTTTAAGGATCTCCCTGCCCCGCCATGTAAAAAGAGAAGACATTGAATGGCTGTCGCTTGACCTGGAGATGAATTTCCGGTATTTTGAAAACGGTGATGTAGGGATCAGTATTGACGAAACCACCAACCTCGATGATGTAAACTGGATCCTGGAAGTGTTCGCCCGTGCGGCCAATAAACCAGTAGTCCCGGTGACTGAGATTGGTTCATATCAATCTGTCGAAGCGTGTTTCAGAAGAAAAACCAGATTTCTGCAACAGGAAGTATTCCAAAGATACCGCTCTGAAACCGAAATGCTCAGGTATGTCAAATTATTGGAAAACAAGGATATTTCACTTACCCATTCCATGATTTCCCTGGGGTCGTGTACCATGAAGCTCAATGCCGCAACTGAAATGCTTCCGTTAAGCTGGATAGAATTCAACGGGCTCCATCCTTTTGTACCTAAGAACCAGGCCATGGGGTATCACCTCATGATGGAGGATCTGCGCCGTGATCTGGCTGAAATCACCGGAATGGCAGATGTGAGTCTGATGCCCAATTCAGGGGCGGCAGGTGAATATGCCGGCTTGATGGTGATCAGGGAATACCATAGGAGCAGGGGAGAGGAAGGCCGGAACATTGTGCTGATCCCCTCTTCCGCCCACGGAACCAATCCTGCCAGTGCCGTGATGGCAGGGATGGAAGTAGTGGTGGTTCCCTGTGATGAAAGGGGCAATATTGATGTGGAAGAGCTGAAGAAAAAGGCTGAACTCCATAGGGATAACCTGGCAGCTTTCATGGTGACCTATCCCTCTACCCATGGCGTATTCGAGTCTGCTATTGTGGAAATGTGCAGGGTGATCCATGACCATGGAGGGCAGGTTTACATGGATGGAGCCAACATGAACGCCCAGGTTGGGCTTACCAATCCCGGAATTATAGGCGCCGACGTGTGTCACCTCAATCTTCACAAAACTTTTGCCATACCTCACGGAGGCGGAGGACCAGGAGTGGGTCCCATTGCGGTAGCCCGGCACCTTGTGGAGTTTCTTCCTTCTCATCCTGTGATGAACAACGGTCACGTGGGGATCAATGCGGTGGCAGCAGCCCCGTGGGGGAGTGCTTCGGTGCTTCCCATCACCTTCGGCTATATCAAGATGATGGGGGCTGAAGGTCTCCGCAAAGCCACAGAATATGCCATACTGAACGCCAATTATATCGCCGCTTCCCTGAAAGACAATTACGGCATCCTCTATACGGGAGAACACGGGCGGGTAGCCCATGAACTGATCCTGGAATGCCGTCATCTGAAAAGCGGCACGGGCATTACGGAAACCGATATCGCCAAACGGTTGATGGATTATGGTTTCCATGCCCCCACACTCTCATTCCCTGTCCATGGTACCCTGATGATCGAACCTACCGAGAGCGAATCACTCCGGGAACTCGACCGCTTTGTTGATGCGCTGAACCAGATTTATTGTGAGATCAGGGAGGTGGAACAGGGTTTGGCGGATGCCGAAGACAACGTGCTGAAGAATGCCCCCCACACGGCTTTTGTGGTGGCCGGTGATGTGTGGAGCCATCCCTATAGCCGGCAGAAGGCTGCCTGGCCTCTGGACTGGATCAGGGAGAATAAATTCTGGGTTCCCGTCGGCAGGGTTGACAATGCATGGGGCGACCGGAATCTGATCTGTACATGCGGTTCACCCGAAGAATACGAACTCATGAAAAAAGGCTAAGGCAGAGGAATCCATTTGTCGACTTGGTGATTGATTGATTGATTTGCTGATTTGTTTAAAAATCGATAAATCGATAAATCGATAAATCGATAAATCGATAAATCAATCAATCATCAAATCGTTAAATGGATTGAGGCTGATTTAAAGAATGCGGTAATTTATGATATGTTTCCCGAACGGTAAAATAAATCTGGGGCTCAGTGTGACAGCGCGGCGGCCCGATGGTTACCATAACCTGGAGACCGTGTTTTATCCGGTGAAGCTTTGTGACATCCTGGAGGTGGTCAGGGCGGACCACTTCTCATTTCAGCAAACGGGTTTGATCATGGAAATTCCGGTGGAGGATAATTTGGTGGTGAAAGCTTTCCGGTTGCTGGAAAAATATGGTGACCTCCCACCAGTGAAAATCCATCTGCACAAGGTGATCCCCACCGGGGCCGGACTTGGGGGTGGTTCTTCCGATGCGGCTTTTCTGTTGAAAATGGTCAACGAGTGGTTTGAAGCAGGATATTCAAAGGAACAACTTGAGGAAATGGCTGGGACTCTGGGAGCCGACTGTCCCTTTTTTATCGGCAATACCCCCGCCCTGGCCACCGGAACTGGGCATATATTGCATCCCATTCCGGTAAACCTGACGGCATATTACCTTGTCCTGGTAAAACCATCACTCTCCGTGAGTACTGCCATGGCATACCGGTCCATCATACCCCGCATTCCCGACATTCATGTTTCTGAGGTCATCTCCCGTCCGGTAGAAACCTGGAGGGGAAGCCTGGTGAATGATTTCGAGGAGCCTGTTTTCGCCATGTTCCCGGAACTCAGGGGAATCAGGGATGAGCTGTACCGGCTGGGAGCGGTTTACGCCTCCATGTCGGGAAGCGGCTCGGCACTTTATGGCTTTTTCCGGGAGTTGCCTCCCGGAATCAGAAACCATTTTCCGGATTCTTCCTTCATCTATATATGGGACCCACATACTTCCAGGTAACTTCCGTATAATAAAATACCTTTTGATATTTTATTTACCGTGAAAATCCTCCGTTCACCGGTAAAAAGGGTGGTGTCTACAGGTTTCCCCATTTTTTCTGAGCTTTTACGTGTAACATTTGTACCTGTAAACGGTCTATATGATTGTTCAGAAACAGAAAACGAAGCACTAAACAGAAAAATAGAAAACAATGAAAACGAAAATTTTTGCAATAACGATGGTCCTTTGTCTTGCAGCTTTTCTGCCTGCAGGCCACGCATTGGGTGCCTCAAAACTGGCCCGTCATGCCTCAAGCCTTGAAAACGAAATGGAACCTTTAATGAAGATCGAAAGCTGGATGATCAACGAAAGCTTTTGGGCGAGTACCCACACAACTGTTCCGGAAACGGATTCTGAGGATTCACTTCCGTTGGAATCCTGGATGACAGATCTCAGCAGTTGGGACACCGGTTTATCTGTAACAAGGGAACTTCCCCTTGAATTGGAGAACTGGATGACTGACGGAGGTTACTGGAATCATTCCGGCGAAGGGATGGTTATGCAGGATGTACCTCTGGCTTTTGAACCGTGGATGACTGATGAAAAATACTGGAGTAACCCAGGTAGCAGATAGTTTTGAGTTAGTTTGTTTGGTTTTTTTTAGCAGGCTGTTGGTTGTCCCACAGCCTGCTTTATTTTTACCAAGAGGGTAAGCCTCTTACTTTGGTCGCACTTCTACCATCGGATCCTTTTTAGAAACGGTATCCCCGGGTTGTACATTCACTTTTACTATTTCGCCGTCGAAAGGCATGAGAACCCTGTTGTGCATTTTCATGGCCTCAAGAATAATGAGTGTTTCTCCCAGCTTCACCTTTTGTCCTGGTTTTACCAGCACCTCAATGATTGTGCCCGGGATAAATGAAAATATCAGGTTCGGATTGTGCGGTTTCCAATTTTTGCGGTTTTTAAACTTTGGGGTAAAAGTCGTTTTATACTGGGCACCCTGAACCACCAGGTGGTCATATTTGATTTCTTCAGCATTCTGATCTTTCATTTTCAGATTGAGATTAATAGTTTCTTTTTCTTTAAAGATTTCCCCTGCTGTTCCGGTTTTCAAAACGGCGGAATTCCATGTTTTTTCATAGGCATGGAGACATTTTTATTTTTCGAGACTCTCAGCGCATGAAGTATCCTGGCGCGGGTTTCTTCCGGTTCGATCACCTCGTCGATGTAGCCTTTGGCGGCTGCCACATATGGATTTGCAAATTTGTCCTTGTATTCCTGGATTTTTAGCTGTCGCATGGCTTCAGGATCTTCTGCTTCCATGATCTCTTTCCTGAACACGATATTGGCAGCTCCTTCAGGTCCCATTACCGCGATTTCCGCTGCAGGCCATGCAAACACAAAATCGGCCCGCAAATGGCGTGAATTCATGGCAATATAACCTCCGCCATATGCCTTTCGCAGGATGACGGTGATTTTCGGAACTGTTGCTTCACTGTACGCATAGAGAATTTTCGCACCGTGCCTGATAACCCCTGCATGTTCCTGTTCGACGCCGGGGAGATAACCGGGAAGATCTTCCAAAGTGACGATGGGGATGTTAAACGCATCGCAATACCGGATAAAGCGGGCTGCCTTGTCGGAACTGTCGGTGTCGAGCACTCCTGCAAGTACCATGGGCTGGTTGGCCACAAAACCAACAGTTTCTCCGTCCATCCGCCCGAATCCTATGATGATATTGGGGGCGAACATTTCCATAATTTCAAGGAATTCCGATCCGTCGGTGATTGCTTTGATAATGTCACGCATGTCGTATGGGAGCCGTGGGTCTGTGGGCACGATCCTTTCCACTTTTTTGCTTTTCTTGGGGGGTTTGGCAGGAAAAGACTGCGCTTTTTCGACATTGTTCCAGGGAATATAGGTGATCAGCTTTTTAATCTGTTCAAAACACTCTTTTTCGTTGTGTGCATAAAAGTGGGCGTTCCCGGTTATTTGAGCATGAACCCGGGCTCCTCCCAGCTCTTCCATGGTAATGTCTTCACCCAGAACCGATTTAATTACGCCAGGGCCGGTAATAAACATCTTGGAGATATTTTCGACCACAAACACAAAGTCGGTCAGGGCAGGGGAATAGACGGCACCTCCGGCACAAGGTCCCAGGATCACGGAGATCTGGGGGATTACGCCCGATGCCAGGGTGTTTCTGAAAAAGATCTCTCCATAACCTGCCAGCGAATTTACCCCTTCCTGGATCCGTGCACCTCCTGAATCGTTAATCCCGATCAGGGGAACCCTCATTTTCAGAGAGTGATCCATGATTTTGGTAATTTTCTGGGCATGCATCAGGCCCAGTGAACCCCCTGCCACAGTAAAATCCTGGGCAAAAATACAAACAGGTTTGTTGTAGATGGTTCCTGTCCCGATGATTACTCCATCACCGTGAAGTACCTTGTCCTCCATCCCGAAATCCCTGGCGGTATGTTCAACAAAAAGATCATATTCGTGAAAGGAATTTTCATCCAGGATGGCCATGACCCGTTCGCGGGCAGTAAGTTTCCCCATCTGTGCCTGCTTCTCGATGGCTTCATCGCCTCCCCCTTTTTGAACTTCTTCTTTCCTTTTCCTCAGATCAAGAATGTTTCTTTTTAATGACATCTCAGTAGGTTTATTTAATTAAAACAACTTCTAAAACACCGGGATTACCCGTTTCAATGACCGTTAGTACGGTCAAAAATACTATTTTTTTGAGCTGGTTATTGAGCGGATCAGGATTTGAACCGTATTTTAAGAATTTGTAACATATTGTTTTTGAACAATATTATCATTCGTTTGATTATTTACCCCCTTAACCTCAACCTCATCCTCAACCTTTTTTTTATTTTGCTGCCCATCTGTAAAGGACCCAGGCGATAGCTGCATAGAGCAGATTGGGGATCCAGACCGCAATGACGGGGGGAGTGTTGCCATTGACGGCAAATACGACGGAGATCTGCATGAACAGGATGTACGAAAAGCTGAGAAGGAGACCAAGTCCCAGGTGAAAACCCAACCCTCCCTTGATTTTCCGGGAAGCGAGGGAAACGCCGATGATGGTAAGAATAAATACTGAAAATGGTCCGCTGATCCGTTTATGCCGCTCAATGGCAAACTCAACCGAATTAACTCCTCTGAGTTTCATGCTTCTGATTTCGTCAACAAGTTGACGGGTGGTCAGGGCTTCCATGTCATTCCGCTCAATTTTGTAATCGGTTGGGGTCATATTGAGGGTAGTGTCGATCCGGTATCCCTTTGTGATGAATTCTTTGTCGTTAACAAAAGTGCGCTTCCAGTAATTGTTGATGGTCCACCTCATGGAATCCTCATTCCAGCTGATACTTTCAGCGGTAATTTTCTCAACCAGTTTCTGGTCTTCAAACTTTTCAATGGTGAACTGGGAGCCGATGTTGTTTGTACTGAAAGTACTCATATAAATGTACACTCCTGGTTCGATCTGCCTGTGAATATTTCTTTCAATCTGGAATTTTCCCTGGTTGATGTAGTAATTCCGGAAATCGATCCGTTCCCTGTTTGCGGAGGGAATGATGTAATTTCCCAGGAACCATGAGAAGAGGGCAATGACCGCTGCTGAAACGAGGTAGGGACGCATCAGTCGTCTGTAGGAAACCCCGCTGCTCAGTATGGCGATGATTTCAGTATTGTACGCCATTTTGGACGTAAAATAGATCACGGCGATAAACGTGAAAAGCGGACTGAACAGGTTGGCGAAATAGGGAATGAAATTGAGGTAGTATTTAAAAACAATATCTTTGGTGGGAATATCCTTTGAGATGAACTCGTCGAGGTTTTCAGAAATGTCAAAAACAATGGCAATACTGATGATAAGGGCGATGGAATAGAAAAATGTTCCCAGGAACTTTCTGGAAATGTAAAAGTCTATGGTTTTATAGTATCTCATTTTACAGCCGGTGTTTCAAACTGTGGATTATCTCTTCTTTCCAGGGTTTGAAATTACCCGTTAAAATTTGCCTGCGGGCTTCATCGACAAGCCACAGATAAAATGCCAGGTTATGCTGACTGGCAATCTGCGCGCCCAGCATTTCGTTCGAAATTACCAGATGCCGGAGATAAGCCCTGCTGTACAGGTGGTCGACAAAGGAGGTGCCCTCGGGATCAACGGGAGAATGGTCCGACATCCATTTGTTGTTGCGGATGTTGATGATTCCTCGTTTGGTGAAAAGCATCCCGTTTCGGCCGTTACGGGTGGGCATCACGCAGTCGAACATGTCAACACCCCTGTCGATGGCTTCCAGAATATTGACCGGAGTACCCACTCCCATGAGGTAACGGGGTTTATGGGCCGGAAGTTCAGCGTTGACGACTTCCAGCATTTCATACATTACCTTCTCGGGTTCACCAACTGCAAGTCCTCCAATGGCGTACCCGTCGGCATCGTATTGCAATACATCGGCCACTGCTTCTCTGCGGAGGTCCGGAAAAGTGGCTCCCTGAATGATGGGGAAAAGTGACTGAGGGTAGCCATATACGGGTTGGGTCTGACTGAACCTGGTGAAGCATCTGGTGAGCCATCGGCTGGTAAGTTCCAGTGATTTTCTGGCGTAATCGCGGGAGGCATCTCCCGGGGTACATTCATCAAAGGCCATGATGATGTCGGCACCGATGCTCCGTTGGGTGTCGATCACATTTTCAGGGGTGAAGAGGTGGTAGGAGCCGTCGATGTGGGATTGAAAACGCACCCCTTCTTCGCTGAGTTTGCGCAGTTCACCCAGGGAGAAAACCTGAAATCCTCCGCTGTCGGTAAGAATCGGACCGCTCCAACTGTTGAAACGGTGGAGGCCTCCTGCCTCTTCCAGGACTTTCAGGCCCGGACGGAGGTACAAATGGTAGGTGTTGCCAAGAATGATCCGGGCACCGATGTCATCTTTCAGGTCGCGTATATGGATACCTTTCACCGAACCGGCTGTACCCACCGGCATAAATACCGGTGTGGCAATTTCTCCGTGGGTGGTATATAACACGCCTGCCCTGGCTTGAGAGGCGGTGCAGGTAGATGTGAGATCAAATTTCATTTCTTGTTTTAAACCGCCACAAAGATAATTATTCTGCTAAATTTGCGGCTAAAACAGGATTATGCCTCATGAGCTGATGACTTTTTTTCAGACAGCCTCTCCCCTCGATCTGATCATCCTGGGATCCTTACTGGCGGTGTGGGTAGTGGTTTTATTCCACACCCTGCTGTTCTATTTCAGGCTTGCCCTGTTCAGGCTTCCTGCCACCCATCAGGCCGGAATACCCATCTCCGTCATCATGGTGGAGCGAAATGAGGAGGAAAATCTTTCAAAAAATCTTCCGGGATGGGCATCATTGGCCTATCCATCCTACGAAATCCTGGTCGTAGATGATTTTTCGGGTGACAACTCCCTTTCTGTAGTCGGACTCCTGAAACTCAACTTTCCACGAATCCGCCTTACCGGTTTAAATCAGGAAACCCGTTATTCCCAGAAACTCTCCAGAAATCTTGCACTGAAAGGTGCTGCCTTTGATGAGGTAGTGTTTGTCCACCCTTCGATGGAGATGCCTCCCCACCAATGGCTTCAGGGAATAGCTTCCGGTTTTGCCGCCGGAAAGAAGTTTGTGGTGGGCTACGTATCCACAATACCCGGCAAAGGATTCTATCACCGGATGTTCAGGGTTGAATCATTCCTCCAGCAGGCTGAAAGCATGGCATATTGTCTGAACGGGCTTCCCTATGTGGTCAATGAGGAAAATGTGGCTTTTAAAAAACAGGCTTATTTCGAGATCAGTGGCTTTGCAGGGAAAATCAGGGAAGAATATCTGAACCTGGAGATGGTGTTCAATGATGTAATCAGGCGAAAGGAAAATGAAATTCTTCCATATGCTGCTTTTTCACTGCACAGGGAGATGAAAATCGGGAAAACTGAATTCAGGGATCTTCTCTTCAAATCTTATAAGATCACCGGATATCTCAGCTTCGGAAAGAAACTGCTGATTCGTTTCTTTGACTTTATGAAAATCATCTACCTGCCATTTTTTGTTGTTTGTTTTCTCATTTATCCGGTTTGGTGGCCGGTTTTTCTGTCAATGCTGGTCATCCGTTTTCTCTTTCTGGCTGTAAGTATTAAACGGATACAAAATCACCTGAAAGAACCCAAAATTTTCCTACCTTCGCTGATATATGGACTTGTATCCCCCTACTATAAACTTGTGTCACGTTGGAGGTACAACTACCGGCAGAAAAATTCATAATGGAAGATCAGAATGCAAATCTCTCGGACAAGGCCAGGAAAGATTTTGAACTGGTTCAGGCGGCATTGACGGGAGACGAAAATGCGTTCGCACGTTTGCTTGGCCGTTACAAAGACGCCATCTATTTTATGCTGCTGAAGATGGTGAATAACAAAAGTGATGCGGAAGACCTTACCCTGGAAGCCTTTGGCAAAGCATTCAAAAACCTTCATCAGTATTCCCCCAATTATGCCTTCAGTACCTGGCTTTTTAAAATTGCATCGAATAACTGTATCGATTTTTTGAGAAAGCGCAAAGGCGTTACCATTTCCATTGCGAACAACAACGAGAACAACGATGCGGATTCACCGGTAAAACTGCGGTCCAAGGATCCGGATCCGGAAGAAAAGCTTATCCGGAAGCAGAAAGCGATTCTGATGAGAAGAGTGGTGCGGAAATTGAAACCCCGTTACCAGACTCTCGTTGAATACCGTTACTTCCGTGAAATGTCCTATGAAGAGATAGCTTCCGAACTAAGTCTGCCGCTGGGTACAGTAAAGGCACAACTTTTCAGGGCAAGGGAAATGCTGTTTAAATTGATCGAGACCACTGAAATGGGCGAAAAAGATTAACTCTAATGGACATCGTACTTAAATACTTCCCCGGGTTGTCGGTTTCGCAAAAGGAAAGGATGACACACCTTGAGAATTTGTACAGGTTCTGGAATCAGCAAATCAACGTGATTTCACGCAAGGATATTGATGGGTTGTACGAAAAACATGTACTTCATTCACTGGCAATCGGAAAAATAATCCGGTTTACGGCAGGAACCCGGATTCTGGATGTGGGTACAGGCGGAGGATTTCCCGGAATCCCCCTGGCCATCCTTTTCCCGGATGTGAAATTCCGGCTGATCGATTCGATCGGCAAGAAAATAAAGGTTGTCAGTGCGATTGCGGATGAATTGAAACTCGGGAACCTCTCGGCTGAACAAATCAGGGTGGAGGAGGTAAAGGATGAATATGACTTCGTGGTGAGCCGGGCTGTAACTGATTTGCCCCGTTTCCAGCAGTGGGTTGGTAAGAATGTAAGCAGAATACAACAAAATGCGCTGCCTAACGGAATTCTCTATCTGAAAGGAGGCGAAATTGATGATGAAATCAAACGCTGCACCGGGAAAGCACAGGTTTACCCGCTGAATGAAATCTTTGATGAACCATTTTTTCAGACAAAAGTGCTGGTTTATCTTCCGGTAAGGTAAGAGTAAAGACCTTTTGATAAGATAAACCAAAAAAAACAGGAAGAAGGGTTGTTTTTTTGAAAGTTTATTCAGAATTTAGTGTGGTCGTTTGAATCGTTCTCTAAACCTGTTGGTTTTACTGAGGTTTTGGGAGAATCAATTCCTCCCCCGAATGGATCCACCAAATTGTCGTAATATTTAAAGTTTTATAAATCAATTACTTAATCTTTAAACTTTAGTGTATGAACAAAGCACAATTAATCGATGCCATTGCTGACAAAGCAGGCTTAACCAAAGCGGATGCGAAAAAAGGGCTTGATGCCACTATTGAAGCGGTCAGCGAGGCCCTTAAAGCTGGTGACAGGGTAGCTCTTGTCGGGTTCGGATCTTTTGCTGTTTCTGAGCGTGGTGCCAGAACAGGCAGGAATCCACAGACTGGTAAGGAAATAAAAATTTCTGCCAAGAAAGTTGTAAAATTCAAACCGGGAGCTGAACTTTCAGCAGGTGTTTAAACAAACAATCAAAAAAACAGAGGCGATCACCTCTGTTTTTTTGATTCATTTTGATTCACTAACAACCAGCAGGGTCAGGGTTTTTTCTTGAAGGAATAGTACAACTCCATGGAGGAGATCATTTTTACATTCATTTTTTCCCACTTGCCGTAAGGAAGGGGCATTTTAGGCCGCTCCCTGATCGCATCCGACAAGACGTATACCTGTTTGACCTTTTTCGCAATACCCTGAACCGCAAAATCCACACCCTCATTCGCAGTAACACCGTAAACCACAACAATTTCCGGATGCAGTTCATCGAGCAGAGGTTCCGTAATCTGGTTGCCGGCAAAAACATCGAATGCATCTTTCCTGAGTATGATATTTCTGGACAAAGGAACGTCCACTTTGAGCGGCATGGAGTCGTAGGCTGTATCCCAGTTGAAGATCAGGGGGTTTTCGGGATTTGTTTCCCTGATAAACTCAGCCCCCGGGGTATCTGCAAGGCAATGCGGCGGAAATGAGTGGATAAAGTCCGGTTTTGTGTCAATTTCTGCAGAATGCATGTAATGGTAGTCCGCAGTGTTCACCACCTTGATTCTAAGGCGGCGGGCAAGCTTGGTGATTTCTTCCCATTTGGGCTTGAGCTTTTCTGCCCCTTTCACATACATTTTGCCCCAGGGTTCTACAAAATCGTTTTGGGTGTCGACATTCCAGAATAAAATAGAGCGTTTATTCATACAGATGTCTTTTAAACGGATTTAACGGCGACAAAGATAGCAAAAGAATGAAATTCTTATCGGGTTTATCCCAGGAGTTCATCGAGCAGGTTGTCATCGGCTTCATGGGGTAATGTGACCTTCAGCATGGGATTTTGTTCCATGGCCCTGCGGATGGTAAAGACCGCCGGTTTATTTCTGGCCCAGCTCCTTCGGGCAATGCCATTCGACACATCCCAGTAGAGCATATTTTTCAGCCGGTTGCCGGCTTCAGGAGAACCGTCAATGGTCAGTCCGAACCCGCCATTGATTACCTCACCCCAACCTACTCCTCCTCCGTTGTGAAGAGAAACCCAGGTTGCCCCCCTGAAACTGTCTCCGGCAAAATTCTGCACGGCCATGTCCGCAGTGAATTGTGACCCGTCGGTAATATTGGAAGTCTCCCTCCAGGGGGAGTCAGTGCCTGAAACATCGTGATGGTCACGTCCAAGGACTATTGGAGCCGATATGATTTTTTTCCGGATGGCCTCGTTGAAAGCCGATGCAATGGCAATTCTTCCTTCGGCGTCGGCGTATAGGATTCTTGCCTGTGATCCCACAACCAGGTTGTTTTTTCCTGCTTCCCGGATCCATTGAAGGTTGTCTTCCATTTGGCTTTTGATCTCAGCGGGACTCCGGGCAATCATTTTTTCCAAAACTTCCGCTGCCAGAAGATCGCTTTTTGTCAGATCTTCAGATTTCCCGGAAGTACAAACCCACCTGAAGGGGCCAAAACCGTAATCGAAGAACAGAGGCCCCATGATATCCTGTACATAAGAAGGGTACCGGTAATTTCCGCCTTGTTTGAAAATATCAGCGCCGGCTCTGCCCGATTCCAGAAGGAATGCATTGCCGTAATCCCAGAAATACATCCCTCTGGCTGTCAGTTTGTTGATTGCGTCGACCTGTCTGATCAATGAGGCTTTTACATTTTCCCTGAAACTTTCGGGATCCTCAGCCATCATCCGGTTCGATTCCTCAAAACTTAATCCTGCCGGATAATAACCCCCCGAAAACGGATTGTGTAAGGAGGTCTGGTCTGAACCCAGGTCGATATCAATTTCCCTGCGGGCAATCTCTTCCCATAAATCGACCACATTCCCTTGGTAGGCCAGCGAAACTGCCTCCCCTTTGCGGGCGGCCTCCGTCATCCTGTCGATCACTCCGGGAAACGTAGTGTGGACTTCATCCACCCACCCCTGTACCTGTCGGGTGTGAACTGCCTTTGGATTGATTTCTGCCGTCACACATACCATGCCGGCAATCACGGCAGCTTTGGGCTGAGCTCCCGACATGCCGCCCAGTCCTGAAGTGATGAAAATCCTGCCCTTTCCCGGTCCGCGCGCATGCATCCGGGCAGCGTTGAGCAGGGTTAGGGTTGTTCCGTGGACGATTCCCTGGGGACCGATATACATATACGATCCGGCGGTCATCTGTCCGTACTGGGTAACCCCAAGTGCGTTGCACCTTTCGTAATCCTCCCTGGAAGAATAGTTGGGAATCATCATTCCATTGGTGATGACCGTGCGTGGAGCATCGGGATGTGAGGGAAACAATCCGAGCGGATGGCCTGAATACATCACGAGCGTCTGGTCGTCACGCATCTCTGACAGGTATTTCATGGTCAGCAGGTACTGTGCCCAGTTTTGAAAAACGGCACCATTTCCTCCGTAGGTAATCAGTTCATGCGGGTGCTGAGCCACTGCCGGATCAAGGTTGTTCTGAATCATCAGCATAATGGAGGCAGCCTGTCTGGATTGGGCTGGGTAGGAGGAAAGGGGTCTTGCTTTCATCTCGTAGGTTGGCCTGAACCTGTACATGTAAATTCTGCCGTACTGTTCCAGCTCGTCCAGGAACTCAGGTGCCAGAATCGAATGAAAACCGGCAGGGAAATAGCGAAGGGCATTTTTAAGGGCCAGCTTTTTCTCCTGGTGATTGAGCACGTCTTTCCGCCTGGGGGCATGGTTCACATCCGGATCATACAACCTTTTTCCGGGGAGGGAGGAAGGAATCCCTTCCCTGATCGCTTCAGCAAATTCATAGTCACTCATCGCCTGATGTGGTTAATCTGTGAAAAAATGTAATTTAGCGGCAAAATATGGGGTTTCTCCGATTTTAACGATGATATTTAACAACCAAATGTAAAATTTGCTAAAAATTTTGACCCTATGAAAAGGTTTTATTTAATTGTTGGTGTAGTGATTTCAGGATTCTTGTTTACCGGCTGTGGTTACAACAAGATGGTTTCCATGGATGAGTCGGTGGCTTCAGCCTGGGCACAGGTTGAAAATGTGTACCAGCGGCGGGCGGATCTTATCCCTAACCTCGTGGAAACGGTCAAGGGCTATGCCGCGCATGAGCAGGAAACATTTACCCGTGTGATTGAAGCGCGTTCGCAGGCTACCTCCATGAAGGTAGATCCGGCCAACCTTACACCGGATGCGATCCGGCAGTTCCAGGAAGCTCAGCAGGGCCTCTCGTCTGCACTCAGCCGTCTGATGGTGGTGGTAGAGCAGTACCCTGATCTGAAAGCCAACCAGAATTTTCTTGATCTGCAGGCTCAGCTCGAAGGAACCGAAAACCGGATCACTGTGGAAAGAATGAAATTCAATGAAACAACGCAGGCTTACAATGCCTACATACGCAGATTTCCGGAACTGATCACGGCAAAGATTTTCGGATTTGACAAAAAGGCCTATTTTGAGGCTCAGGCAGGTGCGGAAAAGGCGCCGGAAGTCAAATTTTAAGGACTGGGTCAAGGTCAAGGGCCTTCGCTTCGCTACGGCAGGTCAGGGATAAAATTTGTTCAAAGGTTCAAAGGTTCAAAGGCACTTCGTGCCGTTGAAAGGTTCAAATCATTTGATGATTTGATGATTTGATGATTTGATGATTTGATGATTTGATGATTTGATGATTTGAT
>CAYYJE010000045.1:0-22591 GCA_964472165.1 uncultured Prolixibacteraceae bacterium
GTAATCGTGAGTTTTTTTATTCTTCGCGTGGCATGGAAGATCTTCAGGGAAGGGATAAAGGAACTCCTTGAAGTTTCTCTGGATGAGGAGACCAAAAACCAGATTCTTGCCATTGCAGGAGAGGTTGAAGGGGTAATGGAACCCCATGACCTGCGAACAAGGAGAAATGGCAGCAGGATTGTGGTCGATATCCATGTAAGAGTCAAAAACGATACTACCATTGTGGAAGCCCATCATATAAACGATGTCCTTGAGTTCAGGCTCAGGGAAACTTTTGGGGAAAACACCATGATCAACATCCATACTGAGCCGGAAACGGAATAATTTTCTATTCGTGACCAAAATTAACTCTTTGTTATTTTGTCGGGTTGAAAAGCAGGTAGGAGTTGTGTGGAAGGTGAGTAATCAGGTGTAAAAGTTAATTTCGCGCCTTTTACCGGAATCCATAAAAAAAGAATATTTCATGAAACAAATCAGGTTTGTGACTGCTGAGGAAGCGGTTAAGGTAGTGAAGTCGGGTGACCGGATCCACATGAGCAGTGTGGCCGTCACCCCGCATCTGTTGATCCATGCCCTGGTCGACAGAGGGCGTAAAGGGGAATTGCGGAATGTGCGTATCCAGCACATTCACACCGAGGGGGAAGCCCCCTATGCCGCCCCGGAATTTGAGGGGATCTTCCAGTTGGAATCCTTCTTTGTGGGTAGCAATGTGAGAAAACAGACCCAGGCAGGATATGCCGATTATATCCCGGTCTTTCTGCATGAGACCCAGCGGTTGATCAGGGAAGGTTACCTCAAGGTCAACGTTGCCTTTATCCAGGTGAGTCCTCCCGACAAGCACGGGTTTGTCTCCCTTGGAACTTCCGTGGATGCTTCCCTTGCTGCCGTGGAAACAGCTGATACCGTGATTGCCATTGTGAACAAAAATGTGCCCAGGGCTTTTGGCGATGCGATGATTACCCTTGACGACATTGATATTTTCGTGGAGGACCATTCTCCCCTCTATGCTCCTCCGATGCCTCCCATCAGTGAGGTAGAGTACCAGATCGGCCATCATGTGGCAGAACTGGTGGAAGATGGGGCAACCCTGCAGATGGGGATCGGCGCAATTCCCAATGCGGTGCTTTCCATGCTGGGAAATCACAAGGATCTTGGAGTCCACAGTGAGATGTTTTCCGATGGTATCCTCCCATTGGTCGACTCCGGTGTAGTAAACGGTAAAAACAAAGCCATTGACAAAGGGAAAATGGTGGCTACTTTCCTGATGGGTTCCGCCAAGCTTTACGATTTCATCGACGACAATCCAATGGTAGCCATGATGGATGTGGGGTATACCAACAGGGTGCACATCATTGCCCAGAACCCGAAAGTCACTGCCATTAACTCTGCCCTTCAGGTTGACATCACCGGACAGGTGTGTGCCGATTCGCTTGGAACGAAATTCTTCTCAGGGGTAGGCGGGCAAATTGACTTCCTCAGGGGAGCCTCATTGAGCCAGGGAGGCAAGCCTATTATTGCCATGCCCTCAATGACGGAAAAGGGTGTGAGTAAAATTGCCCCCATTCTGACTCCAGGTGCCGGTGTGGTCAGCACGCGCGCCAACATCCATTGGCTGGTCACGGAATTTGGAGCAGTAAACCTCTATGGACGTACGCTCCAGGATCGCGCCAAAATGATAATTTCCATTTCCCACCCCAGTGTCCGTGAGGATTTGGAAAAGGCAGCCTTCGAACGGTTCGGACCCCATTTCCACTTTACCGGGAATGGCGAATAACCGGGGAATAAGGCAGGAAAAAATTTCCTGCCTTATTTATTTAGACCAGTTATAAAGTGTGTGTTTGATCCCATGGATTAATGAAAATCAGGTTCTGATAATTTTCTTTCCGTTATTTTTGCCGTTCGAAAATTTAAGTCAGAAATTCTGAAAATTTATCACCTATTTAAAATCTTTGATTATGAATATTTCTCATATTGAACACATTGGTATAGCAGTAGAGAACCTGGAAGAGGCCATTGCTTTTTATGAAAAAGTGTATGGCCTTGAGTGCTATGCAGTGGAAGAGGTAGCCGACCAGAAGGTGAAGACGGCGTTTTTCAAAGTAGGCCAGACGAAAATTGAGTTGCTGGAGAGTACTGATCCTGAGGGTCCTATTGGAAAGTTCATTGCCAACAAGGGGCAGGGAATTCACCATCTGGCCTTTGCGGTGGACAATGTGGGGGAAGCGTTGGAGAATGCAGAAGAGAACGGCGTCAGGCTGATCGACAAGGGTCCCCGTAAGGGTGCTGAAGGGCTGAGTATCGGATTTCTGCACCCCAAATCGACTTTTGGTGTGTTAACCGAGTTTTGTGCCGAATAAATCATAAGCTGAGAAAAGTAAAATTTATCATTATATGAACAATCAGGACAAAGTAAAGCAGTTGATCGATCTGCGCACGGAGGCCAAACTGGGCGGTGGACAGAAAAGGATCGACACACAGCATGAAAAGGGTAAAATGACTGCCCGTGAACGTATTGAGTTGTTGCTGGATGAAGGAAGCTTCGAGGAATTCGACATGTTCGTCTCGCACCGCTGTACCAATTTTGGCATTGAAAAGACCAAGTTTCTGGGGGATGGGGTGGTTACCGGTTATGGCACCATCGATGGTCGTCTGGTGTATGTTTTCTCCCAGGATTTTACCGTTTTTGGGGGATCACTTTCCGAGACCTTTGCGCAGAAGATCTGCAAGGTGATGGATGCGGCCATGAAGATGGGGGCTCCTGTGATCGGGATCAACGATTCGGGGGGAGCCCGTATACAGGAGGGTGTCACCTCCCTGGCCGGTTATGCCGAAATTTTCCAGCGCAACATCATGGCTTCGGGGGTAATCCCGCAGATTTCAGCCATCTTTGGGCCCTGTGCCGGTGGAGCGGTCTATTCTCCTGCCCTTACCGATTTTGTTTTAATGAGCAAAGCCACTTCCTATATGTTTGTGACGGGACCCAAGGTGGTGAAGACCGTTACAGGGGAGGTGGTCACCGATGAGCAGCTGGGAGGTGCCATGGTGCATGCTTCCAAATCGGGGGTGACCCATTTCGTGGCCGACGATGAGCAGGAAGGAATTTCACTGATCCGGAAACTGCTTTCCTATCTTCCGCAGAATAATCTGGAGGAGGCTCCCCTGGCCATGTGTGACGATCCGATCAACCGGCTCGAGGACTCCCTCAATGAGATTATTCCGGACAATCCCAACAAACCCTATGATGTGAAGGATGTGATCCATGGCATCGTGGACTATGGCGAATTTATGGAAGTTCACCGTTATTATGCACCCAATATGGTCATCGGATTTGCCCGCTTCAACGGGATCTCGGTGGGTATTGTGGCCAATCAGCCGGCCTATCTGGCAGGCGTGCTTGACATCAGCGCTTCCCGTAAGGCCGCCCGTTTTGTCAGGTTCTGCGATGCCTTCAACATACCGATCGTAACCCTGGAAGATGTTCCCGGTTTCCTTCCAGGCACTGCCCAGGAGTATGGCGGCATCATTACCCATGGAGCCAAGTTACTTTTCGCCTACGGTGAGGCCACGGTTCCAAAGATCACTGTTATCCTGCGCAAGGCCTATGGCGGGGCATACTGTGTGATGAGCTCCAAACATCTGCGCGGCGATATCAATTACGCCTGGCCGACTGCTGAAATTGCCGTGATGGGACCCAAAGGCGCCATTGAGGTATTGATGAGCAAGGATATCAAGAAAATCGAAGATCCCGCTGAGAAAGCAGCTTTCGTAGCCAATGCCGAGGAGGAGTACAAAAACGAGTTTGCCAATCCTTACAATGCAGCCCGGTATGGTTACATCGACGATGTGATTGAGCCCCGTAATACCCGTTTCAGGATTATCAGGGCGTTACAGGCCCTTGCCACCAAGAAGGATGTTAACCCGCCCAAAAAGCATAGCAATTTACCCTTGTAAATCCGGTCACTATGAGGTATATCAAACAAATTATCCTTGCCGGAATTCTCATCCTTTTCATCTCATTTCCCCGGATCCTGACGGCACAAAGTTCCATGGACCTGCGGATTAACGAGATACTGGTGTACAATGATTCGAATTATGTCGATGACTTTGGAAAACACAGTCCCTGGATCGAGATTTTTAATTCGGCATACAATACAGTGGATGTTGGAGGTCTTTACCTGACCGATGACCTGAAGAATCCCACCAAATATCCGATAGCCAAAGGGCAGACTCTGACAAAAATTCCTAAGCGCAGTTACATCGTCTTTTGGGCTGACAACATGCCTACCTATGGGATTCTCCATACCAATTTTATCCTGGAACCCGGCAAGACCATAGCCCTTTTCGATGGGAATGGCCGCACCCTGATCGATTCCCTAACTATTCCCCTGACTGTTCAACCTGATGTTTCCTATGGCAGGATCTTCGATGGGGACCCGGTATGGAGAAATCTTTCCAAGACTACTCCCAATAGTGACAACAACACCGAACCGGTCATGTCAGCAGGAGATCAATTTGCAAAATTCGACCCTTTCGGCGGGGGAATGGCTCTGATTGCAATGGGGGTGGTTTTCTTTGGGCTGGCAGTGCTCTTTTTCTTTTTCAAGATGACCAGCAAGGTCATGGCTGTGGATGTGAAGAAGCAGTTGATGGCCCGTTCGGCTATCAAGGCCAAAGCCGGTAAAGCGGAAATTACTGAGAAAGGCGGGGAAGGACTGTCCATTACCGGTGAAATCAATGCGGCCATTGCCATGACCCTTCACCTTTATTCCAGTGAGCTGCATGATGCAGAGAATACCGTGCTCACCATTAACAAGGTTTCGCGGACATACTCTCCCTGGAGCTCAAAGATTTACGGATTAAACAGATACACAAAATAGCAACGGAATATGAAACGGTTTAAATTTACAATAAACGGAAATCAGTACGAGACAGAGGTGCTCAGTATAGAGGACAATGTGGCCGAAATCGAGGTGAACGGAACGAAATATTTTGTAGAGGTCAACAGGGATATCAAACCTACAAAAACCCCAAAACTGGTCAGGACAGTGGCGGTGCCCTCCACCGATACGGTTCCTTCCCAGGCAAAAACAAGCCGGCCTGATGCGCCCAAAGGGGCAGGAAGTGTGAAGTCGCCACTGCCTGGTGTGATCCTGGAGGTCCTGGTACGTGAAGGCGATACCGTGAAGCTGGGACAGAAACTGCTGGTCCTGGAGGCCATGAAAATGGAGAATAATATTGAAGCGGATAAACCCGGAAAGATTACTTCTATCCTCAAACACAAGGGAGATGCTGTGATGGAGGGAGATGTCCTCATTGTAATAGGAGAATAAAGTATGGAACATTCCGGAGGATTTTTCAGTTTCGTGCTGGAGCATCTGGAGAAGTTTCTCTCCTTTACTGCTTTTGCCAACCTGACCGCAGGCCATCTGATTATGATTGCCATAGGTCTGATTTTTATCTACCTGGCTATTGCCAAGGAGTATGAACCTATGTTGCTGGTTCCCATCGGTTTTGGGATGCTCGTGGGTAATATTGCATTCGCCCCTGGATATCAGATCGGGGTATATGAGTCTGGAAGTGTGCTTAACTACCTCTATTTCGGGGTTTTGCAAGGGGTATACCCGCCATTGATCTTTTTGGGCATCGGGGCCATGACCGATTTCTCGGCGCTGATTTCCAATCCCAAACTGATCCTTATTGGTGCGGCTGCCCAGTTGGGGATTTTCGGAGCCTATGCAATCGCGCTAGCCCTGGGATTCAGTCCGGCCGAAGCCGGAGCCATCGGGATTATCGGTGGTGCAGACGGCCCGACCGCCATCTTCCTTTCATCTAAGCTGGCCCCTGACCTGATGGGTGCAATCGCTGTCTCTGCCTATTCCTATATGGCCCTGGTGCCTGTGATCCAGCCTCCTATTATGAGACTGCTGACCTCAAAAAAGGAACGTGTGATCAGGATGAAACCTCCCCGTGCCGTTTCCAAAACCGAGAAGATTGTTTTTCCAATCAGCGGGATGCTGCTGACTACCTTCCTGGTGCCCAGTGGACTTCCTTTGCTGGGGATGCTTTTCTTTGGCAATTTGCTGAAGGAAAGTACGGTCACAAAACGTCTGGCTGATACAGCGAAAGGACCTTTGATTGATATCGTCACCATCCTGATCGGTCTGACCGTGGGTGCTTCTACCCAGGCAAGCACCTTCCTGACATCCAAATCGATTCTGATCTTTGTCCTGGGAGCAGTATCCTTTATAATTGCCACTACTGGTGGTGTGCTCTTTGTCAAGTTCTTTAACCTCTTCCTGAAAGAAGGAAACAAGATCAATCCTCTGATCGGGAATTCCGGTGTTTCGGCGGTTCCTGACAGTGCCCGGGTTTCCCAGGTTGTGGGTTTGGAATATGACAAAACCAACCACCTCCTGATGCATGCCATGGGACCCAATGTGGCCGGCGTGATCGGCAGTGCTGTAGCTGCCGGTATTTTACTCAGTTTCCTGGTGTAATTTCTATCAGTTCTATAAAATAAAAAACGCCCGTAAGGGCGTTTTTTATTCTATTTCTTCACTTCGTTGATTTTAATCACGTCGGCATAGATGAGCCGGTCGGTCTCCTCCGACTGTCCCAGCCGTTCTTCATACACTTTATCCAGTCCCGGAATCTTCACTGGTCCCCGTTCATACTCCTCGATGATCACCTGGAAGGGTGCGGTCTTATAGTCGCGTGGCAGCCTGAATTCTTTGGTGATGCTGAACCGGTTACCGGTCACGTTGGTTTGGGTAATGGCGGTTTCAAATCCTTCATCCTCCAGTTTTTTCTCATTGCTCCCGTTGTCCACGAATCCGTAAATGGGTTGGGCGATACGGCTGTCGAGGAAGGAGATCCTCAGCATACTGCGGTTGCCGAAGGTGGCTGACATTCTTTCGTTGTAAATGGTCCCTTCCACGGTAACCGAAAAACGGGAATTCTGGTCATCCTTTGTGAAGCGGAGGGTGGTCTGCCGTTCGGGGATCAGCTGGATAAAGGTGGAAAACACCACGGGAGAAAGGCATACATCTTCCGTCTCCTTCTTCACGGAATAGGGCTGGTACCTGGCAAGCGCCAGTTTGACGAAAGGGAAGTACATGGCCCCGGGATCGATGGCCAGGTCGCAGTACCACTGCTGCCTGTCGGGGTCGAACCTGACCGGGTAGGCTGCCACGTTGGCCCGGGCATTGGCTGGTCCGGGGTATTGCAGGTTTTCATCCACGACGGGGTTCATCCTGAAATCTTCAGGTTTAGGGGAGAGATTTTCCGGCGGAACGGAAAAGAGCAGGGGATCCATGGCCCAGTGGGTGAAGAGGTCGGTATAGCTCTGTCGTGCCACCATGGTCAGGGTGGTGGGCAAACTGCTTTTCCCCGGAAGGACGACAGCCAGCATTTCATCCTCGCCCGTTGAAAACCAGGGACGGTTGAGGTAGATCCGCAATCCTCCGCCCATCCGGCGATGGCGGACGGCATCCACAGACTGGGTTTTCCTCCACTCGAAAGTGGGGATCACATAGTCTATCTCCGGAAGCGCCGGACGGGCTGAACTCAGAATATTCACCCTTTCCCACCAGGCACTCTCCCGGGTGATGAGAAGCGTCTTGTCGTTTTTCAGGATTTTGTCGAAGTATTCGCGATAGCGGGTGGTGGCAATCAACTTGTAGTCAACCCACCGGTGACGGGTATCCCCGAAGTTGTGCTTCAGGGGGTTAATCCTGAAGTTGATCAGTTTCAAAAAGTTAAAGCGGGGTTCCAGTAGGTCGAATCTGACCCGGTTGACCATGGTTTTAGGGGATACGGACTTCTCCTGCACCATGTTTTTGTAGCTTTTATTCTGCGCTTCAAACACCCTGTTGATTCGCAAGGCGGCAGGCTGAGGCTCCTTTTCAAATTCGGCTTTTGGACGGGTTTCCAGCCGGAATACGGGTACCGGTCTGATGACCGCCCGATCCTTTATCTGTAAATGGGGAGGGATCTTCTGTGGTTCAGGGATGGTGCCGCGGGTCAGAATTTCGTCGTTGTACTGCACTTCGATGTCGGGAATGCTGTTTCTCCCGGGCCGGGTATAGTCAATCTTCACGGCAATCCCGTCATCGTATGGCTCCGTCCATTTTGCCTGGAATTCCGCCTTTTCGGTGCTTTCCCCATGTACCTTGAAGCGGGTGTGGATGAAAGCAAAAGTCTGTCCGAAGTCCCGGTCGGGGAGAAGGGCGGTAATTTCCGGGGCTTCCACCGGCTGCTGCACGGCGTGCACCAGCTCTATTTCCTCAGGGGGAGAGATCATCCAATGCTGTCCGGAGCGGGCCAGTTGCTCCAATTCGGTCTGGTTGGCAGGCTTACCTGCGGTGATGATCTCCCAGATGGCAGAGAGCTGTTTGAAGTCCTCTTCCCGCCAGAAACTGCTGTAACGCAGCCTCATCCGGTGACCTTTGGGCAGACGGATGGTCAGGACACGGTCCGTCCCCCAGGAGGCATCCGGCTCTCCTTCCTCCAAACGGATGGTGAGGGGTTGGGCACGGTACCAATCTTCCGGAATTTTTCCGTTGGTCTGGGCGGGTGACAGTTCCTGGTTGGTGAAAAAGCCGAACATCCGCGGTTTGAAATCCTGGTCGTGGGTCTGCTCCGTATTGTCGGCCAGGAAGAGGGCAACGCCGGCTGCCATGGGATCGGGAAGGTAAATGACCTCCACCTCTGAAGGCTGGTAAATTTTTTCCACGGTTTCCGAAGGCCGCTTATAGAGGCCTTCATGGCTGGTGATCAGCCCGTAAATGGTTTTGGCTGCATCGGGATTGTTGCCCATGGCCTTTTCGAACATGCCATGGTTTTCGGCCACCTGCTGGCTGTTTTTGGGCGGAAGGAGGTAACGGCGGGCAAAGCCGGGAAACGATCCTTCCCCCGTGTGTTTACTTTCATATTCTCCCGCAGGGGTGTCGTAATTGCTGCGGATGACCATGGTTTTCAGAAATTCCCCGTCGCGGAGGGGATTTCCTGCCAGGATAATGGGACTGGCGAGTGGTTCGTACCGCATGTACCGGATGTTGGTCCGGATGGTGTCGGCGGCGGATTCCGTCTGCTGTTCCAGGGCTACGCTGTTGCCGGCCAGATCGACGGTGCGGATGCGGATCCGGTAGTCCTTGCCGAAGCGGAGGCGCGGCAGGGTGCCGGGCTCCGCCTTGGAGACCACGTTCATACGGAATTCCAGGTCGGGATCAAAAGCATACTTCTTCATCTCCACGGCCTTGCTTTTGTTGACAAAATCCCTTTTGACCGCTTTGGGTTCCGGGTCGTCATCGGCTTCGTTGATGGCATAGCCCGGCCGGGTGACCGAGAGGCTCCACCCCTCCCAGCGGGCCATGGTTTCGGGAATGAAAACCTCCTCCTTGTCGTCGGGATTTTCCGTCATCCCCAATTCGATATAGCCTTCGTCGGGTTCTTCCTCTGCCATCGGGTGGGGGTTGTTGGCATCGTCATACCAGGTGTATTCATTTTTCCGGCGATGGAGGGAGTACCATTTCCCGGGGGTCTCTTCGTAGGCGATGTCCATGCGGTACCCCTGGACAACATCGTCGGAATAGAGGGTTTCAGCCGGGATGATTTTCTGGAAGAGAACGGGATTCAGGGCCAGGTTCAGTTGCCTGGACGGAGTAGCCGCAGGCCGGACCACTCTGGTGTGAGCGCCGGGGGCACCCGGGGTGAGGACCGCCCGCAGGGGGGCGGATTGGGCAGCCCTGGACATATCCATCAGTTTGGCAGGTAATTTCAGGGAGGTTTCGAATTTTTGGAACAGGTGTTCGGCCATTCCCTTTTTTACGATGGCGATACCTGAGGAGCGCAAAAAGGGCAACCCTTCGTCGGCGGGAGGATCGGGCTCCGCCACCGGCTTTTCTTCTGAATTGCGGCTCATCATCAGCCCGGAGCGCACTTCATAGAAACGGGCCACATCCTGCGCCTTGGCCTCTGCCAGAATAGAGGCCTTGATGGCCGCGCCATCGGCATCCACCTGGATCACATCGAAGGAGGGAGTATTGATCCTGACAAAACCGTTTTTAAAGATGGCGTTGTTCCGGTCGGCCACGTAAAAACCTTTGGCAGTAATCCCGTAAGCCGTCGGAGGGGATGAAAGGACAGTCCCTTCCGTAAAAAAGTCCATGCCTCCGGTTTCCAGCGCCAGCGTTCCGGTGCCCGGGATGGCGGAGGTGAATGGAATCCTGAAATCCAGGACAAAGCCGAGCCTCCGCATCATCTGCGGGTATCCGGAGGCCACGGAAACGATGTCGTGAAATTCGAATTGCGGCTTTTTCAGGATCAAATGGGAAGGGGGTCTTGCCGGGGTATCCACCCGGTGAAATTGTCTGAGCTGGGCAAAGTCCTCTTTCGGACTGGCAGCCATCTGAAATTTTCTGAATTTATCGCGCCTCACCTGCATTCTGATCTGCTGGTCGGCGGAGTCATCGCGGCGGAGAAATTCTTTGGCCTGTATTGTTTTTCGGAACTGTCCGGTTTCTGCCTGGTTGAGTGCCTGCTCATTGATTTGAATCCTGGATATCTTTCCGAAACGCTCCGGATCCAGGAATTTATCGGCAGAAACCAGGTTCTTCGGATTTTCGATCCCTATTTTCCGGTAATTGTCGAAAAGAAAATCGCGGATATGGGTGATGGGCATGGAGATGATCCTTTTGGCCGTGAGATCCTCCTGTTCGAACCCTTTCACCCTGATCTGGTCATGAAGAATGTGTCCGAAGAGCTCCGGATCGATCTTGCCGGTCAGCAACTCAGCTTCCAGCACGGAGCCGTTGAGCTGACGGAAGCCGTATTCTCCCTCCAGTATTTTTTCGGGCCATGCCAGCACATCGGGAAAAGCCTTCAGCGTAGTTTCTGAAGCCGGATGAAGCCTGACGGTCACATAGACCGACAGGCGGAGGTAGTCCTTTCCTTCAACCGTTTCCCGGAAGTGAGGGAGGGTGGTGAAAATTATTTCCTGAGACATATCAATAATCTTAAGTCGTAAGTCGTAAATCTTTAGTCTTTAATCTTTAGTTTTGAGTTCTGTATGTTGAGATTGACTGTTTTTCAAATCATCAAATCATCAAATCATCAAATCATCAAATCATCAAATCATCAAATCTTCAAATGGTTAGCTGGCGAAGGCCAGGCAGTATTCCTGCCAGTCGGGGAGTTCGATCATATCTCCGAAGGTGGGGTCGGCATCGGCACCTGCAAACTGCCGTCGGGCGGTGACCGAAACGGTCTTCTTGAAGAAGAGGACTTCGATCTTCACCTTCAGGGTAGCCACGCCTTCCATCTTTTCCACCTTCTTCACCTTTTCTCCAGCCGAATTGGTTTTGTCCACAATGACGGCCTCCAGAGCCAGGTAAAATTCCAGGGAAACGGTGATGATCCCGAGTACGGAGAGGTTCCCGTTGATGCGCAGGTAGCCGGTGAGGTAGATTTTTTCTTCCGTGGGGCTCACCACTTCAAATTTGAAGTAGAAACCGCCCATCACGGAAACGCCGCCCGAGGCGATGCCCAGGTTGATGGAAATGGCTGCACCGAATTCGAAGGCTGCCTCTACCGACTTCAGCCCTTTCAGCGTGGTCACCAGCATAAAATATCCACCCCCGCCGAAACAGCTGACGGTGAGGATAAATGGGTTCTCCCGTTTGCAGAAGAAGAAGCCGATGGTCATTTCATCGCCGTTGAAGGGGAGGTTTACATAGGCGCCTAAGGTGATGTTGCTCATCATAAAGACTCCGACGGCCACATCGGGAATGCTCAGGTCAAAGCCCGCCTTGATTCCCGCCAGCGACAGATTGATGTAGGGACCGTCTTCGGAAAAACCGGTTTTGGGGATGCAATTCTGGAGGGTGTTGACAAAGCTGAGCGGACCGATAAACTCAATCGGCCTGGCTGCATCCATTTCCACCTTGATATCCGATTTGGAACCGCTGCCCGATCCGAAATTCATGTAGCTGAAGTTGACCGCCAGGGAGCTGGCCACGGTGACTCCAAAATCGGAAAACCGGGCATTGGTATTCAGTGTGGAAGGAATCGTTCCGTCGAAAGGCTTTTTGAAGGTCGTGGTGATCTGGAGGGCTTCTTTGGGTTTTTTGATCCTGACGCCCAGGATACCTCCAAACAGGCTAACATTGTTTCCAAGGAAGTCCGGGATCCAGCGGTATTCTGCATAAAACGCCTCGGGGGTGAACCAGGTTTTCAGGTTAGGCACCTTGGGGATCTGGCTGTTCAGAGCCTGGATCATCTTATCGGCCTGGGTTTTTATGGCTGCTTTTTTCTGCTGGATCTGACTCTCAAGGTTGCTGCCACTCTCCTTTGCCTGGTTTTGCAGCTGCAGGATCTCATTTTTTAGTTTGTCGATCTCCTGGCGGGCGGCATTCACCTGGTTGATCATGGGAGCCATGCTGCCCTTTAAATCGGGTTTGGGAAGCAGAAGGCTGAAGATCTCTATCACCCCGAAGATTTTTGCTACCGGAAGACTCTCCATAGCCTTGAAAAATTCAGCGGGATTGAAATTGAGGTCCATCATATCTTCAATCTTTCCCCCGATGGGCCCCTGGATTTTGCTGAGCCCGGTAATGCCCATGTTGGGGGCGGCAAAACCTCCCGACTTGTCACTGCCGCCTGTGAAGTCCACGGTGGCCCCTTCCACCCCGGCAAAGACATAGCCTTCGTTGTTGTCGTCGACAAGTTTGATGGTGGCCGGTTTATGGATGCCGGTCAGTTCATCGACCTGTTTGATGAACACCTCTGACTTCTGCATAACGGGATGGAATTTCAGATCAGCTTCCCCGGTGGCGGGGTAGACCATGGCGCCAAACTGGAGGGTTTCGGTTTCGAAGGCAGTATCCCCGTCGACCAGGCATTCAGCATAGGCCACATCCTGGCCTGCAAAAGGTACCTTGTTGTATTCGGTTTTATCTTTATAGTCATTTACCATGCCCTGCGCCGAAGCCGTGGTGCGTCCTACCACATTTTCCACAAAGGCAAGCGCCATGCGGATGCGATGTTCGTTGCCCTCCTTGTCGGTGACCGTGAGGTCGAAAGGAAATCCTTTCTGTCCCACGCGGATATAAAAGTTGTAGGTGGAGGAACGGCCCGGCTTCTGGGGACATGGCGGAGGCAATGCCACCCGTTTAAGCCCCCCGGAAGCCGTCAATGGAATGTTATCAGGCTTATCTATATTGGGAGTGGAGTCGTTTTCAACCCTGACGGCCTGGAAGGGGAATGGAATGAATTTGCCCTTCATATCATTCCGTTCATACAGCATTTCTTTCTGGAGGACCACGATGTACATCCGGGTGCGGTTCACGGCCGCTTTCTTCTCATTGTTGAACTTGCGCTCGGTGACCTTCACCAGGGCGGCCCTATGGCCGAAGGGGAAGAGATACCCTTCTCTGACGATCTTCACATAGTGGTCACGTCCCAGGGTGGCCAGGTGTTCCCATTCGATGACGTTGAGGTACGTATCGGCCGGGGTGGGAACGTCGAAGAAAGCATGCCAGTCGAGGTATGCCCCCAGGGTGGTCAGCATCAGCTTTTTGACAGGCACTGGTATAGGCTGGAATCCCTGAATGGAATAATCGGAGGTCGTATGGACCAGTTTATGGCGGTCGCTGGCATCGAGCGATGCCTGGAAAGGCTGGTCGATTTCCGCGCATCCCTTCACATCTTTTTTGGCGTCGAAAGCCCAGAGGGCCCTGATGGTTTTCAGCCGGGGAAGAAGGAAGGGGGATATGACAGACTCTTTGGTGCGGACTCCCAGGGTGGTGTGCCAGAGTTCGGTGACTTCCCCCACCTGGGTGGCCAGGGGATCCAGGATCCGGAGTTGAGTGGATAACACCTGGTCAGTGGCGCGGGCTTCCTTTACGTCCTCGAATTTCACCTCTATGCGGTGGGTAAAGTCGTTCACCTGGTTGGGGGAGATGAACATCAGCGCAGGGGCCTCAATGGAAGTGCTCAGCTCGGGAACCGGCCCCATTCCCATGTCGATTTTGAGTTTGCTGATGTCGAAACCGGGAGTCAGGGAGAGGTTTTTGTCGGCAGGGAGGATATCGCGCAAAGTCCCCTCCTCATAGATTATTTTGCGGGAAGCTTTGTTTCGAGCCGTTTGCATCATTTTTACCCCGAAACCGCTGCCCGATGCCGGAAGCCGCTTTTGCACCGGTGAGGGAGCTGTTCTGGTGGCCATGCCAAAGGGCGCAGGTTCTGCCAGGGTGATCTGGGGCAGTTTGATCCATGCCCTGGGGTGGACCCTGAGTTTGAATTTCGACCAATCGAGCAGACTGGGCAGGGTGAGTTCAAACCCCGGGTGGCCGGCTTCCAGCTCATACACCAGCCGGCTGCGGTGAGCCCTGATGTGTTTGGCCGGAAGGGTGATGGCTTCGTTCCCTCCCGATTCGTCCATGGGTGTGGTTTCGAAGAAGGATTGCTCCAGGGTGTGCTGGGTAGGGAATTTGACGACAATGATCCCCTGTTCTTTTGGGTTTGACAGTTCCAAAAAGGGTGCCTGTCCCCGGTTGGAAAAGGAAAAATTATGAAATTCGAAATCGAGCCATATCAGGTCCTCGGGTCTCATAATGCGGATGGTGAGGGCTTTCCCGGGTCTGAACCTGACTTTGTCGAATTCTACTTCAATTTTGGGTTCGCCACGGACAGCCTTTCGAACGGTGTCCTGTGGGGGGGTGACCCTGCTTTTTGATGGCAGGGTGATCCGGGTGTTCCGCACTGGATCCTGAGGTTCCGGCTCACGGGTCTGGTCCGGTTTGGTTTGGTCTTGCGGAGTCTGTGGGGTTTGTGTTTGTTTCGGCGGAAGGGTGATTTTCCGGTTAACGGGCAAATTGGTCTTTCGCACGGGATCCTGGTCTTCGAAGAAGATTTTCGGGGTACCGCTGAAAACCGCCGGCCGGGTCATCACGCCTTCCAGCAAGGGAAGGAATGCTTTTATCCGGGGTTCAAAAAGGATCTCTTCCAGGGTAGAACCATATCCGAAGGCTTCAAAGTCGGGAAGGTCGCGATTCCCTGTCAGACGGAAAGAGCCGGCGCCGTTGGTGATCCACTGGCTTTTCCCCGCCAGCGCGGCGGAGGCGTAAAAGGCAGGGGCACCCTGACCTTCGGGACGGGCCACAAACAATAGGTTATCCAGGGCGATAGTCTCCCCGGCAAATCCGGTATAGGTGACATGTGATCCGGAAGGGTTCCCCCAGATAAACCTGACGGGACGCTGCCGGCTGGTATGGCCAAAGAAAATATGAAGGTCGCCCCGGGAAGATTCCAGGGTCAGTGGTGTTTTTCCCCCGTAATGTAGTGCCCCCAACAACTGATCCCATTGGTGGAATCCCGGAAGGGTCACCCGGGTTCCGGCAGGTTTTACGCGGTAGAGGAAAGGCAGGGTGTTGCCGTTGAAAGGTTCCAGGATCAGAGTGCCAGCAGGAAAAACGAGTTGGTAGTAACGCAGAGCAATCTGCACATTGCCGGAGAGGGTCATTTGCCACCGGCTGGTCACTTCCCTGTTGAAAATACCCTGGAGTTTAAGGGACCATCCTTCTTCTCCGGGGAAAAACTGTTGAGAAACCTCGCAAATGCCAGCCAAAGATTCCTTCTGGTCCAGAAAATGAAGAAAATCGACGGTTGCAAATTCCGGATCAGGGGCTAACCTGGTTTCAAGGAGCCATTGTCCGGAGGATTTGTAAATACGACCTTCCATGTCACAGGCCAATCCGGTTCCCGGCCAGAAAGCTCCTGAAAGCTTAAAAAACCATGTGCCATTGTTGTGTTGCAAGTCAAAGGCGGCCCCCTCCTCAAAAAGGGAGGTGGTCACCTCCCATGCAAGGAGGCCATGCCGGTATACCCGCATAAAATTCCCGCCTGTATCGATTGTAAAGGGCTGGTCGACCAGGGATTTCAGGATTCCGACAGATGGGTTGACCGCAAGGGCCCCGAGTCCGAGGGTTTTAACGAATTGGCGCCTGCCGGGGAGGTGCGGATTCCCCTTGTTATTGAAGGAATGGTGCATCCGGGCCCCCTTCAGGTTGAAATGGCGGATTTTCATGGGTTACAGCTTTAGATTGGTGCAATCAATTTACGGCTTTTCCGGAAACATGCAAATAATCTTTCCGTTTTTTTAAGGTAATTACATGCGTGACATCAAAAAATCCATGTCAAAGCAACAGACTGGTTTTGACCTGCAGGAATCCTGAATTGACATAAAATTTTGGATTTCTCTTCCGATAGCCTAAATTTGAAGTCCGCTTGGGTGGATATGCCGTTTAATCGGAAAGGAAATATCACGTAAAAGTGGAGTTTTTTACAATACAATACAACGCACTTATGAGAATTAAAACCATGTTGCTGGCTTTTTTTCTGGCCACCTTCCTTACCGGAACCGCACAATCTGTGAAAATCACTCACGGTCCTTATTTGCAAGCCGTGGGAGCAAATGAGGTGACAATAGTCTGGACAACCGACAAGGATGCGGTTTCATGGGTTGAGGTAGCCGAAAGCGGAACGGAGAGTTTCTACGCCAGGGAAAGAACCCGTTATTACGAAACGAAAAATGGAAACCGCACCATCGGGAAATTGCACAAAGTAACAATTATGGGATTGGAAGAGGGTACCGGTTACCGTTACCGGGTTTTTTCGAAGGAGGTGCTGAGTCACATCGGGCATAAAGTTTTATACGGCAATGTGGCTTCGACCGATGTGTACAGCAAAAAGCCCCTGGTATTCAGGACACTCGACACTAAAAAAGAAGAGATCTCCTTCAGGGTAATCAATGATATTCACGGCAGAATTCCCGATTTCAGGGCCTTGAGCAGGGAAATCGGATTTGGGAAAACCGATTTTGTATTTTTTAACGGGGATATGGTGTCGGCCATGATCGATGAAACCCAGTTTTTCGAAGGTTTTATGGATGAGGCGGTATCACTCTTTGCCAGTGAGGTTCCCGTGTTCTTCAGCCGGGGAAACCATGAAACCAGAGGGCCTTTCAGCGTCACTTTCCCTGACTACTTCCCCACGGAGTCCGGTAAGCTCTATTATTCCTTCAGGCATGGCCCGGTTGGTTTCATTGTGCTGGATTGTGGGGAGGACAAACCAGATTCCGATATCGAATATTCTGATCTGGCCCGGTTCGACGATTACCGTTCGGAACAGCGGGACTGGCTGGTCAAAGAGTTGTCGGGTGAGGCGTTCAGGGATGCGCCCATCAAAATCGTGGTGGTTCATATCCCACCTGTCGGTTCCGACTGGCATGGCCCCAACGACCTGAAGAACAAAATTCTGCCGGTTCTGAGAAACAAAGGGATCACAGCCATGATCTGCGGACATACCCATCGGTACAATTTCATTGAACCTGATTCTGACCTTCATGATTTTCCCATCGTCATCAATGCGCACAACACCGTTCTGGACATCAGCGCCAATCAATCACAGATGTCGGTGGTCAGGCGCGATACTTTAAATAATGTATTGAATACGCATGTGCTGAAGTCGATTCCGGTTCAGCGATAGGTGGTCCCGGAAGGTTGACACGCAAAATTCAGGAGGGGTTGCCTACTACATTAACAGGGTTTCTTTCCAGATAACACCGGAGGTTCTTCACGGCAATCTCCATCAGCCGGGTACGGGCTTCCAGGGTGGCCCAGGCCATATGCGGCGTGATGAAGCTGTTCCTGGCGGTAAGAAGGGGATTGTCGGGGTGTGGCGGTTCAGTGGACAGCACATCCAGCCCGGCCCCGGCGATGTTCCCTTTGTTGAGGGCTTCCGCCAGGTCGGACTCATTAATCAGAGGTCCCCGGCCCGTGTTGATGAGGAAGGCTGAAGGCTTCATGATGGAAAGAAGCTCCCGGTTCACAAACTCCTTGTTGGTAGGGGTCAGCGGACAGTTGATGCTGACAAAATCGCTGTTTCTGAAGAGCTCCTCCATGGAAACCTGTTGTGCCCAGTCTGGGGCATCTTCCTTTATGCTCCGGTTTTGAAAGATAACCTTCATGCCGCAGGCATGGCCGATATCCGCCACATTTCGCCCGATCCTACCGAATCCAATGATCCCCAGTGTTTTACATGCCACCTCCGTTTGGGGGGTACTCTGGTAGCAGAAGTCACGGTGACCGGTCCATTTCCCGTTCCGAACCTCCGTGGCATGGAGTTCCACCCGGTTGGTGAAATTCAGGATATGGGCGAAGACCAGTTGGGCTACCGAGGGGGTGCTGTAGGCGGGGATGTTGGTCACGGTGATTCCCCTGGCAGTGGCTGCAGCGATGTCGACGACATTGTATCCTGTGGCCAGGACGCCGATAAACCGCAATCCCGGCAGGTGATCCAGCACCTCTTTGGAGAGGATGACCTTGTTGGTGAAGAGGATTTCCGCCCCTCCGGCCCTGCTGACTGTCTCTTCCGGAGGTGTCCGGTCGTATACGGTCAGTTCACCCAACTCAGCCAGTCCGTCCCATGTCAGATCCCCGGGATTCAGGGTATATCCGTCCAGTACCACGATTTTCATATCCGATATAGTTTTTAAGACGCCAAAACTACATTTTTATCTTTTAGTTCAGTTCATTGAAAGAAGATTTGTCGTTTCACGCTAAGGGCGCGGAGGACGCAAAAAAATAAATTAATTTTGAGATTTGACTTTTCAGAAATACGCTGACTATGAAACCTGTTACGCGATATGCCATAAGCCTGGTCATTTTTTCTTTCTTCCAGGTTATCTCTTCAACAGTGACTGCCGGAGTTCCGGTAAATAAGACTCCGGAAAAGAAAATCCAGAGCAAACTGGAAAAGTGGACTTCTCCTTTTCCCGAATGGAAGCATACCGGACTTTTTTCTCCGGATTCCATTTCCCTTAAACCTGATGAAAAACTTATTGAGGTATTCTTCACTTCGGCGCTTTCCAATCTTCCGGTCAGGGAGGGGCGCATTGATGTGCTCCGCCGGTCGGTAACGGACCTTCTGGGAAGGAAGTACAGGAATTATGAGGTGGTGATGTTTGCAGGAGACAAAAGGGTGGAGGAGCTGGTGCCCAATTACTTCAGGGAAGTGCTTCCGGGTGATTCTTCACGCCGGGTCACCGGGGTAACTGCAACGCGTATTCCGCTGGTCCGCCAAGCCGGGGAGCGTCCACCGGAAGCGGGACTTTACAACAACAACATCGCTTTGTGGAGCAGTCATGGCTGGTACTACGAATCGAAGCTCGACCGCTGGGAGTGGCAGCGCGCGCGGCTCTTCGGAACGGTGGAAGATATCTATACCAAAGGATATGTGATGCCCTTCCTGGTGCCCATGCTGGAAAACAGCGGGGCCACCGTCCTGCTTCCTGTCGAGCGTGACTTTCAGCTCAGGGAGGTCATCATGGATAATGATATGTCTACTGACGGGGGAAAACTTTTATTGCCAAAGGGTAGGGAGTTCCAGGCGATTCAAAAAGGTTTTATGGTTGCAGATACCCTCTTTCCCGGACAGAATCCATTTGAAGCGGGAACCTCGCTGCTTTATAAGGCCACCCCCGGAATCAGCGACGAGGTTCTCTTTTCTGCCTCTCCGGAACCCGGGGAATACGCGGTTTATCTGTCGTGGCAGCGTTTTCCGGAGAGCTGCCAGGAAGTGCGGGTGACCGTCCGCTACAGCGGAGGCCGTGATACCCTGCTGGTGAACCAACGGATCGGGGGAGGCACCTGGACCTATCTGGGGAGCTATCATTTTGGTCATACGGACGGCAGTGCTTCCGCTGTTGATGGTTCGGGAAGTCCAACCGGCGTTGGTTCCGGAACTATTGATGCTGATGACCCCGGAAGTTTGTCCAGCCCGGCTTCCGGTGTGGTATCGGTGAGCCTTTCGGGAAAACACGGGGAGGTTATTTCGGTCGATGCGGTCCGTTTTGGCGGGGGTATGGGCAACGTGGCCCGGCGACCGGCCGATGCCGTGATCCCCAATCAAAAGTCGGTGACCGATGGAAGCGCTCCCTCAGAGGAGGCGGCCACCCTGGATCCTGCTCAGTTTTCCTGGAAGACCAGCGGCAAGTCGAGGTACCGGGAGGGGGCACGCTATTACCTGCAGTATGCGGGTTTTCCCGATACGCTGGTATACAGCCTGAACGAGGAAAAAAATGACTACAACGACGACTACATGTCGCGGGGCGAATGGGTCAACTACCTGGTGGGTAGTCCGGCAGGTCCCACCAAAAACCGGAATGCCGAAGGGCTGGGAATCCCCGTGGACCTGGCTTTTGCCTTTCATACCGATGCGGGGATCACCCCCGGCGATTCGGTGATCGGAACCCTGGGGATCTACAGTACCTGGGCCGACAAGGGAGTCTTCCCCGACGGGAGTTCCCGGATGACCAGCCGTGACCTGACCGACCTGATACAGACCCAGATTGTGGAGGATATCAGAACTGTTTACAAACCTGACTGGACCCGCCGGGCCTTGTGGGACCGGCAGTATTCCGAGGCATGGCGTCCCAATGTGCCGGTGATGCTCCTGGAGTTGCTTTCCCACCAGAATCTGGCCGACATGCGCTATGGCCTCGATCCCCGCTTCCGCTTTGACGTCAGCCGTGCCATCTATAAGGGCATTCTCCGCTTCCAGGCATTCCGTGAGGGAAGGCCTTACCTGGTCCAACCCCTCCCAGTGTCCCATTTTGCCCTTCTACAAAAGGGAGAGGGGATGCTGGAACTCTCCTGGGAGCCGGTGGCAGATCCTCTGGAACCGACGGCCATTCCCACCAGGTACAAGGTATATCGCCGTTCCGGGGATAAAGGATGGGACCAGGGCGTTGCGGTGACCAAGCCCTCCCTCATCATCCAACTTCCGGCTGGTGATGCCCCCTGCGATTTTAAAGTAACCGCCCTGAATGGCGGCGGGGAGAGCTTTCCGGGGGAGATCCTGTCCGCAGGTTTTGTAGAGAATTCCAAAGGAATAGTGCTGATCGTCAATGCGTTTGACAGGGTTTGCGGACCTGCCGTTTACGACTCCCCCGACAGGGCAGGCATTGAATGGTGGCACGACCGGGGGGTTCCCTGGTTGAGAGAAACCGCCTTCATTGGCGACCAGTATGATTTTAACCGTAAAAAACCATGGACAGATGACGACAATCCCGGCTGGGGAAGCAGTTTCACCGATATGGAAGACCTCTTTATCCCCGGGAACAGCTTTGACTTCTCGCGGATTCACGGGAAGGCCTTCAACCAGTGCGGATACAGTTATGTGTCGGTCAGCGACGAGGTGTTCGCCCGCGAAGATTTTGATGCTTCAGGGTACGCCGCCGTCGACATCCTCCTGGGTGAGGAAAAGTCCACACCCTCGCTGAAGGATCCCGCCGTGGCCGATTTCACTATTTATACGCCCGGTTTTATGCGGAAGATCGGCGAGGTCGCCGAAGCCGGCGGAAATATCCTGATGTCAGGTGCCTATCCGGGGAGTGAAATGATGGAGAGCAGGGATTCCCTGGCCCTCCGGTTTGCCGCGGAAAAGCTCCACTTTAAACCCCGGACCGGCCATGCCTCCCGTACCGGTGATTTCTATTCGACCGACTACGGAAGAGCGTGGTTTTCCCTGCTGGGAAAATTCACCACCGGTTACTCCCCGGAAATCTACGGGGTGGAATCACCCGATGGGATTGAACCGGCCGGGAAAGAGGCCTTTACTGCTTTCCGTTACGGGGATAACCATATCAGTGCCGGTGTGGCCTGGAAGGGCCCTTACCGCACACTCGTGATGGGGTTTCCCCTCGAAACCATAGGGGATGAGGGGACGCGCACCGCGCTGGTGAAACAGATCATGGACTTCTTTTGGACAAAATGACAACCTCGATGAACCCTGTTCTACAGTTTGCCTTTCTGTTTTTTCTGACTTCTCAGGTTTGTTTAGGACAGCCCGGATTGCCTCTTTCTCACGCATTGACGGATAGCGAAGGGGCGATTATCCGGACCGATACCACGCAGAAAACGGTCAGTCTGATCTTCTCTGCCGACGAATTCGGGGAGGGAGCGGTGAAAATTCTGGATGTGCTGAAGGATCAAAAGGTGCCGGCCTCCTTTTTCCTTACCGGAAATTTTCTCCGGAATCCTCAGTTCCGGGAGGTTATCGCCCGGATGGTGCTGGATGGCCATTACCTGGGGCCCCATTCCGACCGGCATTTGTTATACAACACCTGGGAAAAGCAGGATTCCATTTTGGTGACCCGGAGGGAGTTCCGGCGCGACCTGAGGGGAAACCTGAGGGAGCTGAAACGGGCGGGGATCCTGCGCCGGGATGTCCCCTGGTTCCTGCCTCCCTATGAATGGTATAATTCGACAATTTGCCAATGGTCGGAGAAGATGGGGCTCCGGGTTGTCAATTTCACCCCCGGCACCGGCACCAATGCCGACTATACCACTCCTGATATGGCCTCCTACAAAAGTTCGGAGCAATTGATGGAAAGGCTTTTGCGCTTTGAAGAGACCCATTCCCTGGGATTACGGGGGGCCATACTGCTCATCCATCCGGGCACTCATCCCGACCGGACGGACAAGTTTTACGACAGGCTGGGAGACCTCATTCAGGAGTTAAAGTCCAGGGG
>CAYYJE010000045.1:22691-23831 GCA_964472165.1 uncultured Prolixibacteraceae bacterium
GGTTGAAAAACGAAGGGTTGAAAGCAACCTGAAGCATTTTGACATCGGCAGGGTTGTGGCGGAACACAAGGAAAGGTATACCGTCGTCACTGAAAAGGGGGAATATGATGCCGAAATAACCGGCAATCTGCGGTTTTCAGCCAGAAGCCGTGAAGATTTTCCTGCCGTGGGCGATTGGGTGGCGCTGACCATTTATGACCCGGATTTTTCCGTTATTCACGCCATCATCCCTCGCTTCTCTATCCTTTCCCGGCAGGCCGTCGGTCAGTTCGGAGAGGTACAGGATGGAGCGGTTCTGAGGGTAGGGAAAGAAAAGGTTGTCGATGTTGTCAATGTTGTCGATGTTGTCGGGATTATCGATGTTGAGGAAGTTCCGCTTGGACAATTGGTGAAAATTAGTTAAATTTATAAGGATGATTGTTGATTAAACTCCATGAAAAGCTATAAGGATCTGGAAATATATCAGATAGCGTTTGATCTTTCTGTAAAAATTTATCATTTGAGTATGAAGCTTCCCTATCCTGAGAAATATGAAACTGGCGGACAAATCCGGCGGTCCAGTCAGTCCATAAAAGATGGAATTGTCGAAGGTTACGGTAGAAGAAGGTACAAAGCGGACTTTATCAAATATTTGGTTTATAGCCATGGCTCTGATCTCGAAGCTCTTTCACAAGCTGAATTTTTAAGCGTTGTTCATCAGTCAGAAGGATGGGAAGAAATTGCAATTGAACTTAATAAATTGGGAGTGAAGATATCCCGTTTTATAGATTACGTGGAGTCCAATTGGAAGACATAAAGTGTACCCCGTTAATTATTTACTACCCTTACAACCCTTACAACCCTTACAACTCTGAGAACCTGATAACAATGACAACTCTGAGAACCTGATAACAATGACAACCAGATAACCCTGACAACCCTGACAACCCAGATAACATTGACAACCCTTACAGCCCGACAACCCCGACAACATTGACAACCAGATAACATTGACAACATTGACAACCTTAAGTACCCTTTCCCCTCTTTCTCCCCGCAGTCATCCCCCCGATTTCGGCCAGTTGCTGAAGGTTCTCCGCAGGGAAAAGGCTGACCGGCCGGTGTTGTTTGAGTACTTCACCAACAATGGGTTGAATGCGC
>CAYYJE010000046.1:0-23449 GCA_964472165.1 uncultured Prolixibacteraceae bacterium
CGGGTCCGCTCCTTCACCAGAATCAGCATGATGTTGCTCACTCCCACGATGCCGGCGATCAGTGTGCCAATCCCGATGATCCAAACAAAGATTCGGATTGCCTGGAAAATTTTCATGGTTCGGATATATTCGGTAAGCATGTTGAACGATCCCATGGCGCTTTTATCTTCCGGATCAAAATCGTGTCGTTGGGCCAACTGTTCCCTGATCCTCAGGTCGATGGCCTCCGCTTCTTTGACGGAGGAAACCATGCTGGTGGTGACCGTGAAATTATGCACCCGGTTTCCACCTGCAAACAGACGCTGTGCTGTGGTAAATGGCATATAGGCCTGGCGGTTGTTGTCCTGCCGGGAATCGTACGATACTCCGATTACCTTGAAAGGTACACTGCCCACCCTGATGTATTTTCCAAGGGGGTCTTCTTCCCTGAAAAGCGCCTTCCGGATGTCATCCCCGATGACGATCACCTTCCTGAACTCGTTCATGTCCAGGTCATTGATAAACCTCCCCCGGGTAAGTTTGATTTTTTCCATTTCGAGAAGCGCGGGATGGCAGGTGCTTGTCGAAAATGAGCCATACTCTTTTCCGTAAGAATAGACAATGTCACCGCGGAGAAAAAAGCGGCTCGACACCTGGTCGATATCTTTTTCGTGAGTGGTCAGAAAGTCGTAGTCCTCATTGGTGAACCGGATGTCACGTCCCTCTTTTAATCCCTTGTAGGGTACGGAAGTCTTTCCGGTCCACAGCCACATGATGTTAACGGCATTGTCGGCGAACTCCTCTCTGACCCCATTTTCCAGCCCGTTGCCAGAACCCAGCAAAACCATCAGCATGAAAATGCCCCAGGCTACCGAAAATCCCGTGAGAAAGGTGCGGAGTTTGTTTTTCCGGATGGTGCTGAAAATCTCCTGCCAGATATCTGCATCAAACATAGCTGAAACTGTTTTCGCTTTTTACTTTTTCCCTGTACATCTTCAACTCCCCGTTGATGATGGTTTCGCCAATAATCCCGTCTTTCAGCCTGATGATTTTGCGGGTCATGGCAGCAATGTCGTGTTCGTGGGTCACAATGATCACGGTGATCCCCTGGTCGTTCACCTCTTTCAGGATCTCCATCACCTCCAGTGAGGTGGCACTGTCCAGTGCGCCTGTGGGTTCATCGGCAAGGATAATCTTGGGTTGGGAAATTATAGCCCGCGCGATGGCCACCCTTTGTTTCTGGCCGCCCGAAAGTTCAGCCGGGAGATGGCCGGCCCACTCTTTCAATCCGAAACGGTCGAGATATTCCAGCGCAATCATGTTGCGTTTCTTCCTGCTTACCTTTTTGTAATAAAGCGGAAGAGCCACGTTCTCCATGGCATTTTTAAACGAAATCAGGTTGAACGACTGAAACACAAAGCCGATCATCTCGTTACGGGTGACTGCTGCACGGGTTTCGTTCATGCCCCTGATCAGTTTGCCGTTCAGAAAATAACTTCCATCGTTGTAGTCGTCCAGAATTCCGAGAATATTTAACAGGGTGGATTTTCCCGATCCGGAAGAACCCATTACCGAAACAAATTCGCCTGACCCGATTTCAAGGTCGATTCCCTTGAGCACGTGAAGCGAATTGTTCCCGGTGACATACGATTTATGCAGATTGTTTAACGCAATCATGGCTTTTTTGTGTTAATGCTGTTCTGTTTTCCGATTCAAATATCAGGTTTGTGGCCCGTTTTGTATTCATATTACCGATAAACGGCCGGTTTTTATCCGTGAAATTCTATTATGACAGGTTTACCGGTGGAAAGGCCACTCAAAGAGATAAGACCGTTTACCGGTAAAATTGTTACAAAAAAAAAGCTGTCTTAGTCGAACTAAAACAGCTTTTCCCGTGGGATGGTGTCTCTGATCAGATTATTCCCTGAGCAAGCATGGAGTTTGCCACTTTGAGGAATCCTCCGATATTGGCTCCTTTCACATAGTTGACATAGCCGTCACTTTCCTTGCCGTATTGGAGACAGGTCTGGTGAATGTTTTTCATGATGGAATGGAGGCGGGCATCCACCTCTTCGCGTGTCCATGTCAAACGCATGGAGTTCTGGGTCATTTCCAGCCCCGATGTGGCCACCCCACCTGCATTGGCTGCCTTTCCCGGGGCATACAGCAGTTTGTTGGACTGGAAAACATGGATTGCTTCGGGAGTGGAAGGCATGTTGGCTCCTTCGGAGATACATTTGCATCCGTTGGCGACCAGGGTGCGGGCATCGGTTTCGGTGACCTCGTTCTGGGTGGCGCAGGGCATGGCGATCTGGCAGGGAACTGCCCATGGCCGCTGGTTCTCAAAATAGCGGGCTCCCTTGAATTCAGTGGCATACTCCCTGATCCTTCCGCGGAACACATTCTTCAGCTCCATCACATATTCCAGCTTTTCGGCATTGATTCCTTCGGGATCGTAGATATACCCATTGGAATCGGAGAGGGTGACCACTTTCCCCCCCAGCTGGGTGACTTTTTCTACGGCATACTGCGCCACATTCCCCGACCCTGAGATGGTCACGGTTTTTCCTTCGATGGAATCACCGATTGTGTCGAGCATCTCCTGCGCAAAATAGGTGGTTCCGTACCCGGTAGCTTCCGGCCTAAGCGGACTCCCTCCCCAGTTGGCGCCTTTCCCGGTAAATGTGCCGGTAAATTCATTTTTCAACCGCTTATACTGCCCAAACAGAAAACCGATCTCCCTTCCTCCCACACCAATATCTCCGGCTGGAACGTCGGTGTCGGGACCGATATGACGGAACAGTTCGTTCATGAATGACTGGCAGAAACGCATCACTTCATTGTCGGACTTCCCCTTCGGATTGAAATCGGATCCCCCTTTGCCTCCTCCCATGGGAAGGGTGGTCAGGCTGTTCTTCAGCACCTGTTCGAAAGCCAGGAACTTCAGGATACTCAGGTTTACCGATGCGTGAAAACGGAGTCCCCCTTTATAGGGACCTATCGCGCTGCTCATCTGGATCCGGTATCCCCGGTTTATTTCCACTTCACCACGGTCGTTGACCCAGGGTACCCTGAAGATGATCATCCGCTCCGGCTCGGCCATCCGGTCAAGAATCCGTGCTTTCATGTATATGGGGTTCTGAACCACAAACGGAGCCAGACTCTCCACCACTTCATGAACAGCTTGATGAAACTCCTTTTCCAAAGGATCTTTGGCAATCACTTTTGCCATGAAATCTTCAACAAATGCAGCAGCTTTTCTTTCCATTATAATATATTGTTAAATATTTGTTTTTTTGAGTTGACCTTAATAATTGATCTTTTTTTTCTGCAAAAGAATGATAATTCACGAATATTTCATCAAAAAACGATGAAATGTCATAAAAAAACTTAGATTATTTACATTTTAATAATTTTCAGATATTTTTTGATCAATCCGATATTTCAGTTCCGGAACGGGAGCCGGGGGTTCCGGGGTGGTTATTTGTCAATCCGGAGAGAATCTGTTAATATTGAAGAATAACAGTACCTGAATATGGCAGACTTTAATTTTGTGGACAAGCAGCTGCTTGATTACAAGGAATGCTGGGACCTGCAGGAGAGGCTTCTTGCTCAGATTGTGGAGGAGAAGCGGTTAAGCGGTGGACCTTCCGCCACTCACTTTTTTCTGCTGGTAGAACACCCGCATGTGTATACGCTTGGGAAAAGCGGGGACGAGCAAAATTTGCTGATCAGGGAAGATTTCCTGAAAAAGATCAATGCCACCTATTACCGTATTAACCGGGGCGGAGATATTACTTATCACGGTCCGGGACAGCTGGTGGGTTATCCCATTATCGACCTGGAGTATTTTCGTTTGGGAATCAGGGAGTTCATTGCCAGGATGGAGGAGTCAATTATCGGCACCCTTGGTGTGTATGGTCTCCGGGGGCAACGGAAGGAGGGGGCTACAGGGGTTTGGCTCGATGCAGAAGATGTGGGAAAGGCACGGAAGATCTGTGCCATCGGGGTACGGGTGAGCCGGTTTGTCACCATGCACGGTTTTGCCCTGAATGTGAATACCGATCTGCGCTATTTCAGCTATATCAATCCATGCGGCTTTTCCTCCTCTGCGGTTACCTCCCTTGCGCAGGAACTGGGTAGTCCGGTGGAGATGGAAGAGGTCAAGGAAGTGCTGAAAGCGCAATTCTGTCGGGAATATTAGAATATCAGAAGGTCAGGATATTAGAATGATTTGATGATTTGATGATCTGATGATTTGAAAATGAACGGATATCGAATAATTTAATCCGGATTCCGAAATTCTTGACCTCGACCTCAACCTTGACCTTCATAGGGCACCGAAGCCTGCGCCACCGCTGAAGCTATGGTGGCACGCGGTTGGCGAAGGTGACCCTTGAACAATTTTGAAGGGCGTAGCCCTGGAACCTTTGAACGCTGAGGCGAAGCCGAAAGCTTTGAACCTTTGAACAATTCTCAACCTCGACCTCGTTCCGGCGCTATTCTTAAATAATCATTTGTGTTTTCGTGCCTTTGTGATGGAGATTTATTAATTGATCAATTCAAAGCCGCAAAAGGGCACCAAAGCTTCGGGGATACGGATTCCTTCGGGGGTTTGGTTGTTTTCCAGAAGGGCAGCCACAATACGGGGCAGTGCCAGTGCGCTTCCGTTGAGGGTGTGGGCCAGCTGGGGTTTCTTTGCCTGTTCATCCCTGAAGCGGAGCTTGAGCCGGTTGGCCTGGAATGATTCGAAGTTGGAAACAGAACTCACTTCAAGCCATTTTTGCTGCGCGGCCGACCACACTTCAAAATCGTAGGTAAGGGCTGATGTGAAACCCATGTCGCCGCCGCAGAGTTTGACAATCCTGTAGGGCAGCTCTAGTTTTTGAACCAGCGATTCGACATAACCGACCATTTCCTCCAGAACATCGTACGATCTGTCGGGGTGGGCAATCTGAACGACTTCCACTTTGTCGAACTGGTGCAGCCGGTTCAGCCCGCGGACATCTTTGCCGTAGGATCCTGCTTCACGGCGGAAACAGGCGCTGTAGGCGCAGTTTTTCACCGGAAAATCTTTGGCATCGAGGATTACATCGCGGTATATGTTGGTGACGGGTACTTCAGCAGTAGGAATCATGTAAAAATTGTCGACCGTAACATGGTACATCTGTCCCTCTTTATCGGGAAGTTGGCCGGTGCCGAATCCGGAAGCTTCATTGACCATCAGGGGGGGCTGGATTTCTTCATATCCGTTCTGTCGTGCCTGGTCGAGGAAAAAGTTGATGAGTGCCCGCTGGAGCCTTGCTCCCTTCCCCCGGTACACGGGAAAACCGGCTCCCGTGAGTTTCACCCCCAGCTCAAAATCAATCAGGTTGTAGCGGGTTGCCAGTTCCCAGTGGGGCAGGGCTTCCTCTCCCATGTCGGGGATAATCCCTCCGCTTCTCACCACCTCGTTTTCACCGGGGGTTTTCCCGTATGGAACCGATATGTGGGGGGTGTTGGGCAACAACACCAGCAGGTTTTTGATTTTTTCATCCGAGTCGCTGAAAACCTGGTCAAGCTCCCTGATCATCTCCTTTAGTTCCGCTGACCGTTCCCTGGCCTGATTGGCTTCGGCGGTTTTTCCGCTGCGCATGAGATTGCCGGTCTCTTTCGACAAAAGGTTCATCTCCGCTTTGGCCTTGTCGGCATTCACCTGGGTTTGATTTTTGGTAGCGGTGAGTTCAATGATGGAAGCCACAATTTTCCGGGCGTCAAACTGTTTTTTGGCGAGTTTTTCGATCACGCTCTGGGGATCATCCTGGATGGTTCTCAGTGTAAGCATTGGAAAAAAATTTAACAGACAAAAGTAACAAAACGAAAAAATCTCCTGCTGTTGCCAACAGGAGATTTTCAGATATCCATCCTTATTTGTTAATTCAGACCGACTGCGGTTTCACCCGCCGTCACCGGAACCACAGGTTCAACGGATACATATGAGCGGTCTTTCTGTTTTTTGCTGAATACTACGGTTCCATCCACGAGGGCAAACAGGGTATGGTCTTTCCCGATACCTACGTTTGAACCCGGATTGTGTGTTGTGCCTCTCTGGCGAACAAGAATATTGCCCGCTTTTGCAAACTGACCACCGTAGATTTTTACGCCCAGTCGTTTGCTTTCTGATTCGCGTCCGTTCTTGGAACTACCTACACCTTTCTTATGAGCCATGGTTCTTGTTTTTTAATTATCCGATAATTTCTTCAATTTGCACCTGGGTGAATGCCTGCCGGTGCCCGTTTAATTTCTGGTATCCTTTCCTTCTTTTTTTCTTGAATACCAATACTTTGTCACCTTTGACATGCTCAAGCACCTTTGCGGTAACTTTTGCTCCTTCCACCACCGGAGTACCAACTCTTATGTCTCCGTCATTGTCAATCAGCAAGACTTTGCTGAATTCCAGCGCATCACCTTCGGAAGCTTCCAGCCGGTGCACGAATACTTTCTTGTTGTTTTCTACTTTGAATTGCTGTCCTGCAATTTCAACTACTGCGTACATATTCTTTTTTTAAAAGTTTTGTCCGTCAGGCGGAGAAGCTTCCTGCTGTTCACTTTTTAAAGCCTGAACAAACCATTTTTGGGACTGCAAAAGTAGTTATTTTATCATGAAAGCCAAATATTTCCCCTCTTTTAACCAAAAATTTCGAAGTAGAAATAATTTAGTTTAATTTTATCGCCCTGTTTTGGATGACACAGTTGCCCAACGATTGTTATATTTGTTCAGTGCGACATTAACAGGCCTAATGAATCATGCATAAGATAAGGTTAAATATCCTCGGATTGTCGGTAAGCCAGACCCAGACCGGAGCATATGCCCTGGTGCTGGCGGAGGAACATGGCGACAGGCGGATCCCGATCATTATTGGTCCGGTGGAAGCGCAAGCCATTGCCATTCAGCTCGAAGGACTGAAGCCACCCCGCCCGCTTACGCACGACCTGATCCGCAATATTGCGCTGGCATTTGATATTGCCTTGTTGGAGGTCACCATTCACAAACTCGAGGAGGGTATCTTTTTTTCTGAATTGCTCTGTGAAATGAATGGCAGGGAGGTCCGGATCGATTCCCGTACTTCCGATGCCATCGCCTTGGCCATCCGTTTCCGCTGTCCGATATTTACCACCGAAGAGATCCTTCAGAAGGCAGGTATAGTGCTCGAAATGAGTGAAGAACAGGGATCAAAATCCGGGGAAGCAGGGAATGAACTGAAAACGCCGGGACGGGCCCTCTACGAGAAATTTACCCTTACTGAACTGGAAAAGGCCCTGGATGAGGCGGTCAGGGATGAAGATTATGAAAAGGCATCCCTGATCAGGGATGAAATCAAAAGAAGAAAGTAACTCCGCCACAATTAACTCCTTACAAAGAAAACGGATGAATATTAAACAACGTTTAATTCTCATGAACTTCCTGCAGTTTTTTATCTGGGGTTCATGGCTGCTTACTATCGGGGCATACTGGTTTCAGACCCGGAAATGGTCGGGGACTGATTTCGGAGCCATATTTTCAACCATGGGCATCGCATCGATTTTCATGCCTGCAGTGGCCGGAATCATTGCCGACAAATGGATCAACGCGGAGAAGTTATACGGGATTTTTCATATCCTTGGAGGCATCATCCTGCTTACTTTGCCCTGGATCAACAATCCCGACCTTTTCTTCTGGGTCATGCTGGTGAACATGATGGTGTACATGCCCACGATCGGACTCTCCATCACCATTGCCTATTCGGCATTGAAGATGAACAAGTTTAACATTGTGACGGCATATCCGCCCATCAGGGTGTGGGGTACGGTGGGATTTATCGTGGCACTCTGGGTGGTGAGCCTTCTGGGATTTGAGACCAATCCCGGCCAGTTTTATGTGGCTGCCGGCGCTTCCTTCATGCTGGGGCTCTATGCCTTTACTTTGCCCGAATGTCCTCCTATGGCCAAGGGACATCGTCCCGACCTAGCCAGTGCACTCGGACTCAACGCCTTTGCCCTCTTCAAAAACCGTAAAATGGCCTCCTTCTTTATTTTTGCCATGCTCCTGGGCGCCGCCCTGCAGTTGACCAATGCTTACGGAGATACCTTCCTGCACGACTTTGCCAAAGTTCCCGAATTTAAGGATCTGATTGCCGTCAAATATCCGGCCATCATTATGTCGATATCCCAGATCTCAGAAACCCTTTTTATCCTTACCATTCCTTTCTTCCTCAGAAAATACGGAATTAAAAAGGTGATGCTGATCAGCATGATTGCCTGGGTTTTGCGCTTTGGCCTTTTTGCTTACGGAGATCCTGCCGGTGGATTGTGGATGATCATCCTCTCCTGCATCATTTACGGCATGGCATTTGACTTTTTCAACATCTCAGGTTCCATTTTTGTGGAAACCCAGAGTATTCCGGCCATCAGGGCAAGTGCACAGGGGTTGTTCATGATGATGACCAACGGTTTCGGGGCGCTCCTGGGGAGCCGTGTCAGCGGTATTGTCATCGATAAATATTTCACCGACGGAGAACATTTCATGTGGAAGGAGATCTGGATTTCCTTTGCCCTCTATTCGCTGGTGGTTGCCATCCTGTTCCTTTTCATTTTCAGGCACAAGCACGATCCTGCCGAAGTAGAAACATTTCATCATTAAAAAAACCGGCCACAAGGCCGGTTTTTTTAATGACTTTATCCGTTGATTTTCATCACTTCAGGGGTTTAAAAACGACATCTGCCACATCGGGATTCCGAAAGAATTTTCTGGCAAATTTCTTCACATCCTTAATGGTCATATTCTGGATAATCTCTTCGAAATTCGATGCTAAATCGTTGTTGACGCCGTTCTGATAAAAGCCGGTGAGGGTACTCATCCAGTAGCTGTTGTTGGGTTTGACCTGTTCTCGGTCCTTGAGGATGTTCTTGACTACCTTGTCGAGTTCTTCGGCGGTGGGACCGGTTTTGGCCAGTTTGCCGGTTTCACGGTAAATGATCGATTTCAGGTGTGCAGCTTTGTCGGGATCGGTATCGAAACTCATTTCGAGTGTTTTCCCGTTCCGGGGGAATTTTTCATTCTGCGCGGATACAGATACGCCATAGGTGCCTCCCTCTTTTTCACGGATTTCTTCGGTATAGCGCAGACGAAGGATTTCACGGACCACACTCAGGGTCAGGTTACTCCGGGGATTCCATTTCACAGGTTTTTCAAAGTGCACCACCACATGGGCCTTTTCCGTTTGCAGGGGAATGGCAATTTCGCGGATGGTTTTCCCATCGGGGATTTCAACCTTGTTGTCGATCCATTTTTCAGTGCGGGGGTGGTCGGTCAGTGATCCGATATATTTCTCCACAAGCGGTTTTACGGTAGTTTCATCGAGGTTCCCCACGATGAAAAAGGTGAAATCGCCGGCATCGGTAAAGCGTTCACGGTAGATTTCTTCCATCTGTTCAAGAGAGATGTCATTGAAAAGTTCCGGAGTGAGCAATTTGGTACGCGGGCTGTAGTTGCTGAGGATCATATCAAGGGAGTCGTTAATTGCCTTCTGTGGATTCTTGGCCAGGTTGGTGACCATGGTCACGAAGCGGCTCTTAAGGGCATCGTAAGCTTCCTTGTCGAACCGGGGTTCTTCGAACTGGAGGTAGAGGAGCTGAAGCAGGATTTCAAAATCTTTCGGAGAAGAACTTCCGGCCATCGTTTCGTACAGGTCGCCGATTTGCATGTTCAGCCTCACATTTTTCCCGGTGAGCATCTTCTTGAGCGTGATGGCGTCAAAACTGCTGACTCCGAAGTTGCCCTTGAAATCGGCTACCAGCATGGCGGATGCCAGTTCTGACGGGCTGTAAAGGGATGAGCCGCCCGGACTGATTGCGTTGAAAAGGACATTGTCTTTCTGGTAATCGGCAAACCGGTACACCACCCTCGCATTGTTTGCCAGGGTCCATTCCGTGGCGTTCAGTTCAGGAAGCATTTTGGTGGCCACAATGGGGGAACCCTTCAGTTCCTTGTCAATCAGGGAGGTGGCCACGGCTTCCTCGGCATAGGGTTCTATTTCGGCGGTTTCCACCTCTTTGATGAGTGCCAGCGCTTCGGCTTCACTGATCAGTTTCACATCATCGCCTTCGGGTCCCATCACCACAATCACCCTGTTCTCACCGGTGATCCATGTTTTGGCCCTGGCCGACAATTCTTCTGCAGAAATGGTGGGAAGCAACTGTTGCAGGGCTTCCCAGTCAAAATCGATGGAGGTCAGTGGCTCATTGGTGAGGAAGTGGTTGACAATATCATCGAGGTACTGGTCATTTTTGATTTTGTCCTTTTGTTTCCAACGGCTCTCGGTTTGGGTCATCAGGTTGCTTTTGGCACGCTCCAGTTCGGAATTGGTGATGCCGTGACGGGATAACCGCAGGGCTTCGGTGTAAATGGACTTCAGCGCCTGGTCCGTTTTCCCGGGATGTGCACTGGCGGAAACTGACATGAGGTCATATCCTCTGGCTAACCCGCCATACCGGATACCGCCCGATACAAACGGGGGATTGCCTTTTTGAAGGAGCTCATTGATCCGATCACCCATAATGGTATTGACAAGTCTGTTCCCGATCTGGTTGCGGTAGTAAAGCAGGTCTTTCTGCAGGGGCGGGGTTCCGGGGTGTTTTATGTAAATACTGACCTGGGAAGCTGTCGCTTCGGGATCGGTAGCCAGGGCGAAAAGTGTTTCTTTATGGGGAGGGATCTCTGCCGACGGACGTGCCGGAGGGTTCACTTCGGGAGCGATGGCCCCGAACAGATTTTTAATTTTTCCTTCCACCTCATTCACGTCAATGTCCCCTACCACCGCGATGGCCTGGAGGTCGGTGCGGTACCAGTCCTCGTAAAACTTGCGAAGGGTTTCAGGTTTGAAATTTTTGATGACGTCAAGGTCGCCGATTACGTCCCTGACCGCATATTTCGAATCTTTATAAAGTACAGGGTAGATCTTTTTCATCATCCTGAAATTGGCATTCCGGCGGGTGCGCCACTCCTCAGAGATGACACCCCTTTCCAGGTCGATTTCCTCGTCGGTGAGCAGAAGAAAGTCTGACCAGTCGTTCAGCACCAGGAGGCAGGTGTCGATAAGTCCGGGATGGTTCACAGGCACGTCACTCAGGTTGTATACGGTCTGGTCGGTCGAGGTGTAGGCGTTGATGTTGCGGCCAAAAGCGACGCCGTGTTTTTCAAGGGTGTGGATGATTCCCTTTCCCGGGAAGTGCTGTGTTCCGTTGAAAGCCATGTGTTCCAGGAAGTGGGCCAGTCCGTTCTGGTTGTCCTCCTCCAGAATGGCTCCCACATTCTGGATTATGTAAAAACTCACCCTCTCTTTGGGCTCTTCGTTATGGCGGATGTAATAGGTAAGCCCGTTTTCCAGTTTCCCGATCCTGATTTCAGGGTCAACAGGCACTTTTGGGATTTCGGGCTGCGCCTGGGTTAAAGTAGCCACACATGTGATGCCCAGGATCAGCAATGACTTTATACTTTTCTTCATAATATGAAATTTGTTGTTCATTAATTTCGCTTTTCAGTAAATACTTAAATAGTATCCATCAGGGGGTCAAAATTACATAATAATTCGGGAAATTGCCTCTTTGTGGACGAAGAGAATCATCCGCCGGACTGTGCCTGAATTGGCCAAAGGTTTGCAATGCGGGTCGCCGGAATAAAAAAGTTTCATTAAACTTTGTGGAAGGAAACGCAATCATGCGGTCAACCGGCTATCTTTGTTACCCGGTAAGTATCGGTTGAAAAATGACAGTTAAAAGTTACGAAGAGATCAATGAGAAGATCAGGACCGGGAAAGCGGTGGTTCTGACTGCCGCTGAAGTGGCGGAAATGGGACGCACAGCCTCGCCGGAGGAGATTGTGAAAAAAGTGGATGTGGTGACCACCGCCACTTTTGGTGCCATGTGCTCCTCGGGAGCCATCATCAATTTCGGCCATGCCGATCCACCCATCCGCATGGAGAAGATCAGGATCAACGGAGTCCCCGCCTACGAGGGACTTGCCGCCGTGGATGCCTACATCGGAGCCACCGCCTGTGATCCTGACAAACCGGAATACGGGGGAGCCCACGTGATTCAGGAGCTTCTGGAGGGCAAAAGCCTCGAACTGGAAGCCTGGGGGAAAGGCACCGACTGTTATCCCCGGAAGCATATCAAAACCACCATCTCTAAAGAATCGGTCAATGAGATTTATCTCTTTAACCCCCGCAATGCCTACCAGAATTACAATGTGGCCGTAAATACCACCAAGCGGCTGATCCATACCTATATGGGTACCCTGTTGCCCAACCTGCGGAATGCCACGTACTCCACATCCGGGGAATTGAGTCCCCTGGTCAACGATCCGGAGATGCGGACCATCGGCATAGGTACCCGCATTTTTCTGGGTGGAGCAGAGGGGTTTGTGGTTTGGCCGGGTACCCAGTACAATACCGGCAAACCCGTGAACCAGTATGGCGTTCCTGTGAGCAATGCCCGAACCATCGCCGTCATCGGCAACCTGAAGGAGATGTCGCCGGAATTCCTGCAGGCAGCCTACATTGACAAATACGGAACCACCCTCTTCGTGGGAATAGGGATCCCGGTTCCTATGCTCGACGAGGATATGGCCCGACGGGTCTCCATCCGTGATGACCAGATCGAAACCTCGGTACTCGATTACGGTTCCCCGGGCAGCCCTAAACTGGGACAGGTGACCTATGCCATGCTCCGGTCCGGATTTATCACCATTGACGGCAAAAAAGTGAGGACAGCTCCGGTGGCCAGCCTTGCCAAAGCCCGCGAAATTGCTGCATTGCTGAAGAGCCGGCTTGAAGCAGGTCTTTTTGAACTCACGCGGCCGGTACAAATGTTCCCTGCCAATGCTTCACTCAATTCCCTGAAGGAAACTGAAAAATCAGATAAGCCATGATCAGGAAGCGGTTCATACTCAACTTTCCCCCCGACAGCGGGGACAAACCCCTCAGTTACCATCTGGTGAGGGATTACGATATCCGTATTAATATTCTCAAGGCAGAAGTCTTTCCCGGCAAGCGGGGAAGCCTGCTTCTTGAACTTCAGGGTACCGCAGCCAACCTCGAAAAGGGAATCGCCTACCTGACCAGCCACAACGTCGAAGTGGAACCCCTGGAGAAACGGATCCGCTTTCAGGATGAGAAATGCATCGATTGCGGCAATTGTGTGGCCGTATGTTTTGCCGGTGCCCTGACCATGGCCGCCCCCGACTGGAAACTGAAATTTGACAAGAGCCAGTGCGTGGTTTGCGAATTGTGCGTCCCCGCCTGCCCCCTTCACCTCTTCGACATCAATTTCCAGTAAACAGGTTTCCCGGGGATAACAAGCGACGGGAAAAGCTTTACGACTACCGGATATTCCGTTACATCACTTCTTTGAAAAAAAACCTTGCTAATCCGCTCAGGTTTAACAAATAATATTATTTTTGTTTATATATGGGAGTTGTTATGACCTGGCTTTCCATAAACTTCTGGATTTGTTTATTCCCTTTGCTCACCCTGCAAACTTTTTCAGGTGGTGGATCAGCGGAATTGCAAAGTCGTTTCGGGCAATTGAAGGGAGAAGAACGGGTGATTACCGGTTTGCAGATTTGCGATTCTCTGGCAGAAAACCCTGATACTTTGCTTTCGTTTGCCTTGCCCCTGCTGAAGGATGCCGAAAAATCAGCTCCCGGTACTTTGCTGATGGCCAGGGTTTTGCGGCACATCTCTGATGGATATTATTATGCCGACAGCATGACCCGGTCGTGTGATTATCTCCTGAAGGCCATTGCACTGGCCGAATCCCTTCAGCCCCAGGATACCCTATTCATCGGGAGTGCATTGAATGACCTGGGTATGAATCTGGACAACATGGGGAAACGGGTTGAGGCCAGGCGTTATTTGCTAAGAGCCATCGATTACCTCGAAGTCACCGGAAATCAGGAGAGCCTGGCCGATGCCAGGAGTAACCTGGCTTCCCTCTTTTATGCCGAAGGAAATTATGAAGAGGCCATCAGGTTGTATAATGAGGCCTATCAGATTGATCTGCAGAGTGGAAACAGCAGCAGGCAGTCTACATCACTGAATAATCTGGGACGAATCTATGTGGACTGGGGCAAGTATGAGACAGGACTGGAGTATTATTTCAGGTCGGCGGCCTTGCTCGACACCATTGCCGACCGAAGAATTATGGCAGTCCGATATAACAACATCGGGATGGCGTACCAGCTGATGAAGAAGCATTCTGCGGCCATCCGGTGGATTGAAAAAGCACGGCTCATCGATGAGGAGGAAGGGATGGTGCTGCGCCTGGGAACCCGTTATTTTAACCTGGCTACTTCCTTAACGGCACTTCGCGAGTATGAGAAGGCAGGTGTTTATTTTGCGAAGGCCGATTCCTTCTATGCGGCCGCAGAACAGATTCCCGCCCTTGCCAAGGTACATGCCGGGTTCGGGCAGATGTACCTGGAACAGGGTGACACCTCCCGGGCCATCACCCATTTTTTGAAATCGCTGGAGTATGCCGAAACGGGAGGTTCCCTGCCCGAGCAGTCGTTGATCTATAACCAGCTTTACCGGTTTTATAAGGAGACCGGTGATTTTGAACAGTCGCTCCGTTTTCATGAGCGGTATACCGCTATTCGCGATTCGGTATTCAATCTGGAGGTTTCCGGTCAGGTGGAAGAAATGGAGGTGCAATACCAAACGGCCCAGAAGGAAGCGGAAATTGCCAGACTGGAAGCAGAAAATGAGATACGGCTGAAAGAGGCTTCCTTCAGACAGAGGGAGCGGAACTGGGCCCTGGCAGGCGCCGGATTTTTACTGCTTTTTCTAGGAGGACTGTATCGGCTGTTCAGAACAGTCAAACGGCAGAAGATGGTTCTGGCAAGCCAGAATGAAGAACTTGAACAGCTCAACCGGACGCAGAACCGTCTTTTTGGCATCATTTCGCATGATTTGCGTAACGCAACTGCTGCTTACCAGAGCAGTGCCACACTGATTTCGTACCACCTTGACAAAGGACAACCTGAAAAATTGCTCCCCCTGGCTTCAGAAATCAGGCGCAATGCCCGGAACCTATCAGGGATGCTGGAGAATCTGTTGCAATGGTCCCTTCTCAGGATGAAGGGGATAGAGCCTGAAAAGAGGTTTGTTTCTTTGAAGGACGAGACTGAAAGAGTGGTGGAGCTGGTCCGCGATTATGCACAGGCCAAAGCAACGGACATCGAAACCCTGGTAGGGAATGAGACAGTATGGTGTGACCCGGGAAGTCTGGAACTGATCATGCGCAACCTGATCGGAAATGCCGTCAAATTCACTTCCGCCGGAAGGATCACCATTTCGGCTTTTTCTGACGATGGCCACACAGTGATGCAGGTGAAAGATACAGGATGTGGCATGGACCAGCTAATGGTCGACGAATTCTTCAGTCCTGAAAAACGGGAGGTCAGGCGGGGCACAGCCGGGGAGAAGGGAACCGGACTTGGATTGCAACTTGTGACTGAGCATCTGGCCCGCAACGGGGGTTCCATTGATGTGGAAAGCCAACCGGGAGAGGGGACGACCATTACCGTAAAACTTCCTTCAAAAGAAATATGAGCACCAGGGTTTTTATCGTGGAGGATGAGCTGATTCATGCCGAAGCATTGAAAATTACATTAGATGAGGCCGGATTGGTAATGGCCGGGGAGTGCCGCGATGCCGATGCCGCTTTTGACGAGATTGCCCGGGTGCGACCCGATGTGTTGCTGGTTGATATCGCCCTGCCGGGAATCCACAACGGCATCACCCTGGCGGCCAGGGTACACGAAGCGTTGAAAATCCCCCATATTTTCATTACCTCATTTTCACAGGATGACATCATCAAAGAAGCCGTTTCCATACACCCTGCGGGCTATTTACGGAAACCCGTCGATGCCGTTAACCTGAAGGCCGCCGTGGAGATAGCCCTGCAGGGAAATGACCACCCCCCTTCCCCAAAACAGGCGCCTTTGGAACATGCCCCCGTATTTACCCGGGTGGGCGATAAGCTGGTCAGGATCCCTACCGGCGACCTGCTGATGGTCAGGGCCGACGGTGAGAATTACATCTCCCTGGTTTTTGAAAAAAAGGAACTCTCCTGTCGCACCACCCTGAAAGAGTTCTGCAGCCAGCTGCCTCCCTCTTTTGTACAGGTGCACAGGGGCTATGTCATTAATCTGGACCATCTCGATGCCTTTAATGAAAGTGATCAGACGCTTTTCCTGAAAGGGCGTACTGCCCCGGTGGGCAGGAATTACCGGAAGCTCTTGATGGAGACTATCCGGCGATTCTGAGCTTTCCCTTCCGGGAACTGCCTTCCCTGTTGGTATTGCCGCGGGGAGTTTCAAATCCGGAAGCATATTCCCTGCCGATAGGTTGTAAGGAGTTTCCATTTTCTTTTTGCCACGCTATTTCTGCATATTAACTCCGGTTTCCTGCTGTTTACCCCCAAAGCCGGGCGAACCCTTTTTTCGGTACCGTACATTTAAGGTAGAAATCAGGGAAATGAAAAAACTCATTCTCATCGGATTATTGGCCATTATCTGGGCGGGATGCTCCAAACCGGGAGAAGGGAAGTATTCCAGGTGGAGAGTGACGGCGGTCACCCCGGAAACCGGATTTTGCACTCCCGGGATGATGGTAATCCTGGAGAATGAGCGGCTGAGGATGGTTTCCGGAACCGCTACTGTTGATTTTCCTGCCATACTAAGCGACGACCGGCTGGTGGCCGATACCGGCATGGCCAAAATTCTTTTCAGCGTTGTAAAAACCTCCGACTCCACCATGGTCTGGGAGGAGCTTTATACCTCATCTCCGCTGGTGATCCACTTAACAACTTATAACCAATAAATAATGGCATAACGAAACAGATGTTTCACGGAATGAATCAATACCACCTAATAAATTAAATATATGAAAGCTTTAATACTATTTCTTCTTGCATCGGTGCTCATTTTATGGGCAACTGCTGCTTCATCCCAAGTGGGTAGCGGAATTCTCTACGTCTCCAAAAAGAACGGCAACAACAAAAATGATGGCTCGAAAGGGGCGCCGCTGAAGAACCTCGATAAGGCGATTGCTCTCGCCGCACCCGGAACCGCCATTTATGTATCCGGAGGGGTGGAGATGGGCACCCTGAACATCGGGTTCATTGAGAGCGACAAGCCGGTGAAGATCTTCGGAAGCTATGACGAGACCTTTACCACCCAGGACATCGTAAACCATCCCACGCTGATACAGCCCGACAACGAAAGTGCCCGGTCGACGCGCAAGGCGGTGATGAAGTTCACCAGGGATGTGGCAGGAACGGTGCTGGATCATCTGGTATTTGACGGGGGCGAGCGGAATGCCTACCATGTGAAGGAGGGGATCGTGGAAGGTGTTAAGGGAGGCGGCAGGCTGCTTCCGTCCACGGAGCGGCCCCCGGTGGGTTACCCGACGGTTGACGAACCCCTGCTGCAATTTGTAAGCGCCACCACGGGCGGGGATGTGACCATCGAAAACTGTGTCTTCGTGAACGGGGCCAGTTTCGCCCTTCAGGCAGGCCACCGCAGCGGGAAGTTCACCGTGAAAAATAATATCTTTGTGGGCAACCGGATGGCAGCCATTGAGATCTACGGCACCTGCGCCAGCACCGGCGGCCCCGGCACAATGGCCCTCTGCGGCGACGTCGAGGTGGCTTACAACACCATCCTTTTCACCTGGAGCCGCACCAAGGACTTCCTCGATATGGGTTACGGGGTGCGGGTGATGACCAAAACCAACTACAACATCCACCACAACATCATCGGGGCCTCCATCCTGGCGGGCGTCGACCACACCCGCTTCAACAAAAACGAATGGGTGAGCGTTGATCACAACCTCTTTTTCGTGAACAAGGACAAGGACCTCCATTACAGTCCGGCCAGCAACACCCGTCTGCGCATCGATGCCGGCGACTTCGGAGACCTGGAGATTGCCAGCGCCAACGGCAACCGCAATGAAATCCCCGAATCGCTGAAAGTCCACAAGGCTTATCTCGACGGTTACCTCAACGCCCGCTATTCGGAGCAGACCGACCTGGATCGCAACTCCGCCGCCAACCAGTGGCGCTCCATCCTGGGGATGAATCTCCAGGGCACCATGAGCTCCTCGGTGACCATGTTCTGCAACAAATACCCCTGGAAGGAAGCCCTGCAACTTTTCGGAAATGTCGAAGGTTGCGGGGCGCAATGAATAACAGCAGGAAGAGGAGATCATGGTTCCGGTCGGGAAAATAATCTCCCCTCCTTGTAAAATGAAAGTTTCAAACCATTAATACTACAAACCTATGAAAACCATACGATTCATGCTTTTTGCGGTTTTTCTGGGATGGGTGGCGCCGGTTTCGGTGGCTCAGCTTCCTGCGGAACCGGGGAATGTGGTTTTTTCCTCCTCACCCTTTGATCCGGCGTCACCGGCCGGACTGCAAACTGAATTCAAGGTGGGCGACCATCTCTATGCCGTGGCCTATCTTCCCCAAACCCTGAAGGAGATCTATGTCAATGCCAGTCCGAACGAAAAACTGCTGGTGGAGGTGTTCATCTTTGAAATCAAACCACCCCTGTATGATTACCAGCAGCCCCGGGAGGAGCAGCTCACCTTTGCCAACATGTATATCTCGGGTGATCTGAAGCAGAAGAACTTTCTGGTCATCGAGATGGTTCCCGACCCGGCGGTTACGCAGGTCTACAACACACCCGGCCTCACCTGGAACAAGTTCGGGAAGAAGTATGAGGGGCCCGTAGGTTTTGCCGAATCGCTGGCCAAACTGGGGCCTGGGGAGCACACCCTGAAGGTTGTGGTGCAGTGTTATTATTCCCCGGTGGCATCGGGAACCATAAAGATCAGCGGTGACGATTTCACCGGCTACAACCGGGTGGCGGAGCGGCTGAACGAGGCGGGAGCGGCCGCCGGCATGGCCAATGCGGTTTTTCCGGCCGCCGTGGTTTCCGATCTTCCCAGGGAGGCCCGCATGGTGGCCGCCCTGAAAAACTCCAACGATTGGAAAACAGGATTCATCGACGGCACCGAAGTGCTGAAGACGGCCATTACCTACGACTGGGAGATTCGCCGCCATGAAATCTCCGGGGCCATTCTCCACCGCTACTGCATAGCAGCCATGGCCGTAAAAACCAAGACCGGCGGATGTGCTTACTACAAGGTCACTTTCCAGGAAGATTATGCCGGCGGCAAATTCCAGCCCCTCCGCTACGACGGCGTGGGTGACAAGGTGATGATGGATTGCGCCAAACTGAAATGAATGGATCAAATGAACACGAACTTACTTTAAAAACAGCCATATGAAAAAGTCGTTTTACTTGCAATTCCTCCGGCCATTGCCAATGATCGTTATCCTTCTGTCCGGATTTTTCCGGCAGGAAGCTTCTGCCATCTTGGCAACTGTTCAGGATGTCACCTCCTCCTCCTGTCGGATTTCGTGGTCCCCTGTCGCCGGGGCCACGGAATACTGGATTATGATCTATGGTATTAACACTTCTACGGGGAAATGGGGAAATATTCCCAATTACGCGCCTGCAAAGGTAACAAGCCCCGAAACTCAACTGTTGGCCACCAATATCGGATTCATGGAACCATTTTGGGATGATGACCGGAAAATCATGGTCGAAGCCCGGTCAAACGGAACCTTTCTGGAGAAGACGGAAGTGGATATTGCCTTGTTGTATCCAGGCCCTTCCCTTACCGGCATCACGAATGTGACTTCCAGTTCCTTTACGGTCAACTGGAATAAAAGCGTGCCCAACGTAACCACCTGGAGTGAGGTCTACCTTTATATTATCAATGATGAAACCGGCGAATGGGTTGACTTCAAGGGACTCACTGCATCCAGTCAGTCCGTTACCGGACTGGTTGGCGGAACGAAGTACCTGGTAGCACTTAAGGGCTACAGAAAAGTTTGGGCGGCATGGAAAGGGGAGTATCTTGACATCTGGTCGGATATTACCGAAGGGGAGGTTTACACAAAAATTGTGGCACCTGTGGCCCTTCAGGCGCTGAACATCCAGCCTAACGGTTTTCTGGCCCAGTGGAACAAAACGCCCGGTGCCAAATCGTATAAAATTTTTCTGAAAGAGAAAGCTTCTGGCAAGGTAATCATTAACGGGGAATCTACGACGATTCTCTCGAAGTGGGTGGAAAGCCTGGAGTCGGGACTGGAATATGAATACCAGGTAACGGCGGTCAATGACCATGAGGAGTCGGCCAGGTCGAATGCCATCAGGGCCACCACCGAAATGCTGGAGCGGCCGGTGGCCATTCAGCCTACCAATGTCACCGATCATTCTTTTACGGCCCGCTGGAATCCGGTGACAGGTGCGACCAAATACCGTCTGGAAATTTATGTTGACCAGAACTGGATGTGGAGGTTCACCACGGCCACCAGCTTTAATTTTAATGAATTCAAACTGAAGCCCAATACCAATTATGTATACAGGGTCAGGGCCATCTTCAACACCAAACTATCCTACTTCGGAAATGAGATCTCATTCATGACGAAGGTCGCTCCTCCTGTCGCCCTTCCGGCTGCCAACATTACAGCAACCTCCTTTACCGCCCGATGGGAGGCGGTGGAGGGTGCCACAGGATATAAGCTCTGGATTATCAGCACCTCCAATACGGGAAACAACCCTCCCGGCTATTTCCCTAAAAGTCTGGGTAATGTGGTGTCCTATGCGGTGACCGGGTTGCTCACCGGACATGAGTATTCCTATTTTGTGCAGGCCATTGGCGTGAACGGGGAGTCGGTGGCTTCGCCGGCGATTTATGTGACCACCTCAGGGTCCACGACCTTCACCATCACCCTTAATTCCAGTCCGGCGGGTGCCGGTACCCTCACCGGGGCAGGAAGTTATCTCCAGGGGAAAGCGGTGACCGCTGCAGCCACTGCTGGCAGTGGATATGAGTTTGTCAACTGGACGGAGGGGACGAAGGTGGCTTCAACCAGCGCCACTTATACATTTACGGTAAATGCCAGTCGGACGCTGGTAGCCAATTTCACAAGCCTGCCGGTGAATTGCGATGTCACCCTGGTTGCGAGTCCCGAAGCCGGAGGTACCGTGTCTGGAGGCGGCTCTTTTGTTGCAGGGAGTTCTGTGACGGTTAAGGCCAGCACCAGCAAGGGTTATGAATTTGTCAACTGGACCGATGGCTCCAGGGTCGTGAGTTCTTCCCAGGCTTACACCTTTACGGTAAATGCCGCCACCACTCTGGCGGCCAATTTCAGAAGTGTCCCGCCACAATATACAGTTTCCCTTTCTTCCAGTCCGGTGGCGGGTGGAACCGTCAGCGGGGGAGGCAGCTTTGCGGAAGGTTCTGAAATAAACGTCAGAGCCACCCCGGGAAGAGGGTTTGAATTTGTCAGCTGGACGGAAGGAACCAGGGTAGTGAGCATGCTGCAGGGTTACACCTTTACCCTGAACGGAAACAAGACGCTTGTGGCAAACTTTAAAGTCGTGGCTTCAAAGAGCATCCTGACTTTGTCCTCCAGTCCGCTCTTTGGTGGAAACACCCTGGGAGCAGGAAAGTATGACCCGGGAACGACGGTCACCATCTCTGCCGTTCCGGAAGATGACTATGAGTTCGTTAACTGGACCGAGGGGAGCACGGTAGTCACCACTTCCGTGAATTACAAGTTTGCCTTGAACGGCAACCGTTTACTGACAGCCAATTTCAGGGAGAAAGCGGTCACCAACACTGTGGCTCTATCGGCCTCTCCGGCTGCAGGGGGCACGGTAATCGGCGAAGGGACCTTCACCCAGGGCTCCTCCGTGACGGTTACGGCCACCCCCGCCAGCGGGTATGAGTTTGTGAACTGGACGGAGGGTACCACGTCGGTGAGCACCACGTCGAGCTATACCTTCACACTGAACAGCAATCGCACGCTGACGGCCAATTTCCGTCAGCAAACGGTCAGTTACACCCTTGGCGTTACCGCAGCGCCTGTTACCGGGGGTATGGTGAGCGGCGGAGGTACCTTTACCCTGGGCTCCTCCGTGACGGTGACGGCCGCCCCCGCCAGCGGGTATGAGTTTGTGAACTGGACGGAGGGTACCACGTCGGTGAGCACCACGTCGAACTATACCTTCACCTTGAATGGCAATCGTATGCTGACGGCCAATTTCCGTCAGCAAACGGTCAGTTACACCCTTGGTGTTACGGCAGTGCCTGTGGCCGGGGGTACGGTAAGCGGCGGAGGTACCTTTACCCAGGGCTCCTCCGTGACGGTCACGGCCACCCCCGCCAAGGGATACCTGTTTGTAAACTGGTCAGAAGGAACAGCTGCCGTAAGTACTTCTTCCAGCTACACCTTCACACTGAACGGCAACCGCACGCTGACCGCCAATTTTACCGTGAATACCCCTGTGAATGACCTTTTCCGGAGCGAAATTAAGGTATGGCCCAATCCGGTGACATCGAAACTGCATGTTCAGGGGGTGAAAGGAAAAGGGTTGCTGAAACTGACCGATATTTCGGGAAGATCGGTGTATCAGAACACCGGAAGCTCTCCGGAGTGGGTCGTTCCCATGGAAAGATGCCAGCCTGGTATCTACCTGCTGATCATCGAAACGGTCGAGGGACGTCAGGTGCGGAAGATTGTCAGAAAGTAACCCCGGCACGTATGATAGAGCATGGCTCCCGGTCCCCGGAACCCTCCGGCCGGCCGGGAGCTTATTTTTCCGGAGAATTTAATAATTTTACAGGTATGGAATACCAGCCACGGACATACCGCCAGCAGTTCAATCCCGACAGGTTTGCCTCTTTTACGGTGCAATACCTCGAAACCGATCTCTGGGTTGGGGTGGACCATGCCTCCTTTCATAAGGAGATTGCCGAATTGGTACTTCAGGAGGTGGTAGATCTCCGCATCAGGTTGGAAGAGTTTATCAGAAATCATCCTGTGTTCGGAACTTCCCTGGAACCTGTCCGTCTGCCGGGTGCCGTCTCCGGAATGATCCGGGATATGGCCGCCGCCGGAACACGGAGTGGCACCGGGCCCATGGCTGCCGTGGCCGGGGCCTTTGCTTTTCATGCAGCCACCAAAATCAGGGAACGGTTTCCGGTGAAGGAGCTGATCGTCGAAAACGGGGGCGACTATTTCCTGTTGTTGAATGAGGACCTCCTGATGACCATATACGCCGGCGATTCGCCACTCTCTGAAAAAATCGGCATTCTGATTCCGGCCGGCGATACCCCTTGCGGTATTTGCACCTCCTCGGGCACCGTCGGACCCTCCCTGAGTTTCGGCAAGGCCGATGCCGTCATGGTGGCCTGCGCTTCACCGGTGCTGGCCGACGCATGGGCCACAGCCCTGGCCAATCGCGTCAAAACCCCCGCCGATATAAAATCGGTGTTAAAATATTCGGAACAATTCCCCGAAATCC
>CAYYJE010000047.1:0-4113 GCA_964472165.1 uncultured Prolixibacteraceae bacterium
ACACCGCCACGCACTGGCCGCAATAGGTACATACCGAATGGTCGAGGTTCATTTCGAAGGCCGGGGAGACCACCGATTCAAATCCCCGGTTGATGGCAGAAAGCACACCCACAGTCTGCACTTCGTTGCACATCATTTCACAGCGGCGGCACAAAATGCACTTGTTGAGTTCGCGGATGATCGCCGGAGAAGTATCCTCGCGGTAAGTCGACTGTTCCCCTTTATAGTGAATTTCCCTGATTCCCAATCTGTGCGCCATATCCTGCAATTCGCAGTTTCCCGACTTGGCACAAACCAGACAATCAGAGGGATGATCGGAGAGGATCAGCTCCATCACGGTGCGGCGGGCATTGATTGCCCTGATACTGTGGGTGCTGATTTCCATGCCGTCAGTGGCCTCCGTGCAGCAGGCAGGAGCCAGGTTCCGGCGTCCCTTCACCTCCACCACACATATGCGGCATCCTCCCGGCTTGTTCTCAATGCCCAGGTCATCGAGCTTCATATGGCATAACGTGGGTATTTTAATTCCTATACTTTTGGATGCTTCCAGGATAGTAGTACCCTTACGGACTACAACCGGTTTATTGTCAACGGTTAGATTTATAATATCCATAGCTTTCTGATCTTTTAGGGTTAGGATACCAGGATGGCACCGAATTTACACTTGTCAAAACAGACCCCGCATTTGATACAAAGCGACTGGTCGATGAAATGGACTTCCCGCTTCTCTCCGGTGATGGCACCCACCGGACAGTTGCGGAAACACAGGGTACATCCGGTACACTTGTCTTCAATGACCTCATAACATACAAGGGCTTTGCACTGTCCGGCCGGACAGCGGTTTTCCTTCACGTGGGCGTCATATTCGTGCTTAAAATATTTAAGCGAGGAAAGCACCGGATTTGGCGAAGTCTGCCCCAAACCGCACAGTGAAGCATCCTTGATTACATTACTGAGCATGTACAACCTGTCGAGGTCCTGAGGTTCACCTTTTCCTTCTGTGATCTTTTCCAGTATCTCATGGAGCCGCTTGTTGCCGATACGGCAGGGAGCGCATTTGCCGCATGACTCTTCCACGGTAAAGCCGAGGTAGAATTTGGCAATAGCCACCATACAGTCATCCTCGTCCATTACAATCATTCCTCCCGATCCCATCATCGACCCGGCTGCCAAAAGGTTGTCGTAGTCAATGGGAGTATCCAGGAATGCCTCGGTGAGCATGCCTCCGGAAGGTCCTCCGGTTTGCACCGCCTTAAATTTCTTGCCTCCACGGATGCCTCCCCCGATGTCGTAGATTACCTCCCGCAGGGTGGTTCCCATGGGTACTTCAATCAAACCTACATTGTTGATCTTCCCCGCCAGGGCAAAAACCTTGGTCCCCTTCGACTTTTCAGTACCTATAGAGGCAAACCATTCTGCTCCCTTGTTGAGAATTACAGGGATATTGGCGTAGGTCTCCACGTTGTTCACGTTGGTGGGTTTTCCGAGGTACCCCGATTCAGAGGGGAAGGGGGGTTTAAAGGTAGGCTCCCCGCGACACCCCTCCATGGAGTGGATCAGCGCAGTTTCTTCCCCACAAACAAATGCTCCGGCCCCGTAACGGATCTCGATATCAAAACTGAAATCTGATCCCAGGATCTGATTTCCCAGAAGCCCAAATTCCCTGGCCTGACCGAGGGCGGTTTTCAGCCTTGAAATGGCAAGGGGATATTCTGCACGGATATAAACCAAACCTTTGGAAGCACCGGTACAAAATCCGTTGATCGCCATGGCTTCAATTACGGAATGGGGGTCACCTTCCAGAATGGAACGATCCATAAAGGCGCCAGGGTCACCTTCGTCGGCATTACAAACCACATATTTCTGATCACCGGGAACTTTCGCCGTGATTTCCCATTTGAGTCCTGTGGGAAAACCACCGCCGCCGCGGCCCCGCAATCCCGACTTCTTGATCTCGTCGATCACCCCGGCAGGCGTCTTCTCCGCCAGACAGGTCCCCAAAGCCTGGTATCCGTCACGGGCAATGTACTCGTCGATATTTTCCGGGTCAATGAATCCGCAGTTGCGCAAGGCAATCCGGATCTGCTTTTTGTAAAAATCCATGTGCTGCGAATCGTGAATCACCGTTTTGGTGACAGGATCGCGGTACAGAAGCCTTTCAACCTGCCTTCCCTTGACGATGTGCTCCTTGATGATTTCTTCCGTGTCGGCAGGTGACACATGGACATAAAAAGTTTTATCGGGCATCATTTTTACGATCGGTCCTTTTTCACAAAAACCGAAACAGCCGGTCGTTACCACCTGAACCTCCTCCTCCAGCCCGTATTCGGAGAGAAGATTCACAAATGAAGAATAAATCTCTTCACTTTCAGAGGCTTTGCAACCGGTACCCCCGCAAACCAGAATTTGCATGTTATAATCAGACATAGTTTCAGGATTAGGTTCTCTTTCTATTTTTCATCGATTGTTCTAAAATTGACGGGGATAATCCCGTCGACCAGCTCACCCTTGATGATATACCTGTCGATGATCTCCCGTGCCTTCGCCTTGTCGACCTGGCCAAAAACCACCGGTTCCTTGCCGGGCAGGGTGATCTCTACCGTGGGTTCAGCATAGCAGAAACCCATGCAGCCGGTTTGGGTAACCACTGCGTCAATAGCCTGGTGACTGGTCTCCTCGATGAGGAAATTCATTGTTTCTTTGGCTCCTGAAGCGATCCCACAGGTGGCCATTCCCACCTTTATCTGGACAAGGGTATCAGCTGCATCACTGTTTTCTCTTAGTTTCAAATTGGCCTGAACCTGTTCTTTCATCCTCTTCAGATCAGCCAATGAAGTTATTTTACTCATAGTCAATAGATTTATAGTTTATTATGTGGTTGCATGTATCGCCTCCAGGTTGTTTCTGATCAGTTCCCTGACTCCATCCATGATCTCCAGATTCTTCAGGGGCACATCTCCCAGGGTTTCGCGCAAATCAGCAGTCGAAATGGAAAAAGATCCTTCCGGAGTGGTGTGCTGGTAAGAGAATCCGGTTCCCGGATGTCCAATGGCCAGCAACAGGAATACCCCGGCAATGTCACCCAGGGCAGGTCTGTCGATGTGGCTCAAACCAAACCGAGCGGTGACATTTGTCCCCTTCCCCGGTTCTGAACTGATGTCCAGGGAACCTCCGGCCTGCTCTGCATTATGTTTCAGCAGGGGCAGGCCGAGTCCCACCTTCCTGGTGGTCCGCGATGTAAAGAACGGTTCCAGTGCCCTGATGGCTGTTTCCTGCGTCATTCCACAGCCATCGTCCCGGATTTCAAGGTGGTAAAGATCATCATTCCGATTTTCCATTACTATGATTTCAATCAAGTTAGCGGAAGCTTTTACAGAATTTTGTACAATATCGAGAATATGGTCTGATATGGTCTTCATATTTCTTTACCCCTTCTGATTTCCGCCCTTCTTCCCCCTTCTCCGGCAAGCGCCATCACAATCTCCTCAAAGCTGCAGGTTTCCAATGTAAACAGAGAGTACCCCCGTCCGATATCTGCCGGGAAATGGGCATCAGAGTCCTGAATCAAAGTTAATTTTTCATCCAGGCCAAACCGCTTTCGAACCTCAGATTCTGTTGCAAAACATGTCGCCTCCAACGCTTCAAACCGCAATCCCCGGGGCAGGAAACCCAGCTGGCTGAAAACCGAATTAACCGGACGGTCGATATGGGCAGGAATGAAAATCCCCCCTAACCGGTGTACCTCCTGCTCCACCGCGTCAATCCCCTTTGACAGGCCGGTGACGAGCAGTTTTTCTTCGATTTCCAGAACCATCTCCTCCTCATCGACCACCACCTGGTATCCGAAAGCGCCACCCACGTTGGGAATCACCGGAAGGTACGCATCGAGGTATTCCTGAAACGCTTTCCGGGTGGCCTGGTCACGGAAAAAAGCCAGACAATGGACCTCTTCTCTTGTGGTGATCTCCACTCCTCCCAACACAAACACCCCATGTTGTGCGGCTATCTTTTCAACTATCTCCACCTGTTTCAGGGAATTGTGGTCGGCAATCCCGATAATCGCCAGGTTTTCAGCCACAGCACGCTCCACAATCATCCGCGGACTCATATCCA
>CAYYJE010000047.1:4213-15979 GCA_964472165.1 uncultured Prolixibacteraceae bacterium
ATCGCCAGGTTTTCAGCCACAGCACGCTCCACAATCATCCGCGGACTCATATCCAGATCCCCGCAGGGTGAAAGCACCGTATGAATATGCAGATCGGCTTTTACGGAAATCATAAAATCTTAAATCTTAAATCTTAAGTAAAGCTTCGCCCATAAAAAGTCGTTAGTCGATAGTCTTTAATCTTAAATGGAGTATCGATTTTACTATGAATCTGGAACTCCAGCACTAAAGACTTAAGATTTAAGACTTAAGACTTAGGTGAGGCTTAGCTACAGGATCAGATCTTTCCCTTCATCGAAACCCCGACACTAAAGACTTAAGATTTAAGACTTAAGACTTTTATAAACTCTCAGTTGCTCAGCATGTGGTAGATTCTGCCGGCCACCTCAAAAGTAGAGAGGTCGGTTCCCAGAACAGGAATTTCTTCCTCATTGCTGTGATGGATGGTTTCAGGTTCAGGGGAGAATCCCTTCACCAGGATGACCGCAGCCAGGTCTTTGAGGGAGGCCACTGCCAATACATTCTGATGAGTCTGAAGGGTTATCCACACATCCCCCTCACGGGAAAAGCCCATTACATCACTCAGGAGGTCTGACACATACCCTCCTTTCACCTCTTTTTCCAATCCTTTTTCACCTGAAAAAACTTTCAGGTCCAATTCTTTTACCAAATCAGAAACCTTCATTTCTTGCTCCTCTTTTTTTACAATCAGCCTGAAAGCGGCCTTTACCCCAAACTTTCTCCAAGTTATTAAACGCGCGCCGGGGGGTAAGGATACCCTCCTCTTTCCACCGGGCCTGCAGAAACACACAATCACTCATTTTTGCCATCCCTTTCACCATATCCTCGGCCAGGGCATGACAGTTGGGAGCCCCGCAAGCCCCACAGTCGATGGCAGGAAGCTGGCACAGTATCTTTTCTACCTTTGCCATTTTTTCCAAAGCCCGGGCACGGTCCTCATCCAGCCGGAATACCGGATCTGTTTCGATGGGATCGACCGCCATTTTGGCCAGAACTTCTGATTTTCCCGGTCCTTCCGGATTGTTATCTGCGGAATGCGTGTAATTCCGGGCCCGCCTTTCCAACCGTTCAACAGTCAGAAACCGGTTTCCGGAAAGCAGGATCCCCCCCGCACAACCCTGGTCACACGACCGGAGCTCCAGAAATTCTATCTCAGGGATGTGGCCGGTTTCCAGTTTTTCAAGAATCTTCACTACATTGTGAATTCCGTCAATGGCCATAGACTTGTGTTTGAAAAGCCTTGCTTCGCCCCGGGAAAGAGGCCAAAGGATCCCTTCCCTGGTAAGGAACTCCCGGAATCCCTGGGAGGCAGCGGAAGGTTTCCCGGCAATGACCTTCATCACCTGGTTATAGAGTTCATTCATATTAATGATTCCGTTTACAATACTCTTCTTTTCCCCAAGAGGACGTTTCACCGCAGCGATCTTGGCTGAACAAGGAGTAATGTAAAAAATACCGATCTCTTCCTCCCTGGCCCCCACCTTCTTCAACCGCTCGATGGAATAGTGAGCCGCCAGGTCGTGCGGAGCCTTCACCATCACAATGTTGTCAATCAGGGATGGGTAACGGATCTGTATCAACCTCACGATAGCCGGACAAAAAGAGGAGATCATCGGGAAGTTGTGTCTGTTTTCAGTCATATATCCGCGATAGGCATCCACAAGCCACTGGATGGGCTGCTCCACTTCGTAAATATGGGTGAACCCCAATTCAAGAAGGGCTCCGTATACCTGATCGTCGGTAACCTTATCGGGAAACTGCCCAATCATCACTGAAGGGAAAAGCGCGACCCTGTAACGGTATTGCTGCATCAGGGAAAGGTCATCCTGGACAATGTAAAAAGCATCGACAGGGCATGCTCTCATGCAATTGCCGCAATCGACACACCGCTCATCTGCGATCACGGCCAGGCCATCCCTGACCCTGATCGCTTCCGTCGGACAAACCTGCATGCAATGGGTGCACCCTATGCATTTTTCAGGGTTTACCCTGATGGCATGGTATTTTTTTGGTCCGTTCATCAGAAATAATTCACCATTTTAACTGTGGTACCCTCTCCTACCGTACTGGTAATTTCCATCTGGTCCGTGTTGCGCTTCATGTTTGAAAGTCCCATTCCCGCCCCGAAGCCCATCTCACGCACCTCTTTCGAGGCCGTAGAATACCCCTCGGTCATTGCCTGCTTAATATCGGCAATGCCAGGTCCCTTGTCTTTCAGGGTCATCTCAATGCGATCGTGAAAAATCGCGATATGGATTTCACCTTCCCAGGCATGGGCAACGATGTTTACCTCCCCTTCATAAAGGGCAATCACGATGTTCTTGATCTTCCGGGGATCCACATCAAGCTGCTTCAACAGTTTCTTCACTGCACTGGAGGCATCACCCGCATGGGTAAAATCGCTTCCCCTGACCCGATAAAGCTGCTCGATAACCATCCTGAATCAGTATACCGGTTTCAATCCATGATTGTATAAAATACCACTGGTTTTGAAAAGCGAGAAAGGGGTCTCCATGAGAACCATGTTGTTCTCCTTTGCCAATTCAGCCATTTCAGCCGTAATCTTCTTATTCCGTACAAAAAGAATATAATGGATGTCGGCCATCTCCGCAGTCCTGATAGTCTGGATATTTGACAAACCGGTAATCAATAGCAGATTCTCCGTATCAAGGGTCAGCACATCACTCATCAGGTCGGAACTGAAACCCCGTTCAACCAGGTGGTCCAACCGGTCAGCCCCGCAAACCAGGCTTGCTTCCGTCAACTCAACAACAGTGGAAATTTTCATGATCTGTATAATCAGTCCCCCTATCAGGTTCAACAATATGTTTAAAAATAAGAGTATGGCAAAGATACATTTCGTGTGGTGGATAATGTGATAAATAAATATGCTTTACAATATCTTAAAAGGGTTGAAAATCGCATTTTGAATGACTAATTTTCGAAAAAAATTGGAATCAGATGATATACGAAGAAAAACCGGTTAAACGATCATTGGTCGACGATCCCAATCTCTATCAAAGGATCATTGATGCTTTGCCGCTCCCTATTTTTTACCGCGACAGGAACGGGATTTACCAAACCTGCAATACAGCGCATGAGAAGCTTATTGGCATCACCAGGGAGCAACTGATGGGCAAGACCGTTTTCGATATCCAGCCTGAAGACATCGCGGAGATATATGCGCGCCGCGACAGCGAATTATTCGAAACCACGGGTGACCAGATTTATGAGTCACGGATTAAAGCCAGCGACGGAACCATCAGGGATGTGGTTTTCCAAAAGGCTGTCATTCACGACGATTCAGGAGAGGCTGCCGGTATTGTGGGATCCATTATCGACATTACCGAGCGGAAAAAGTCGGAACTGAAGCTGGAAAGGGCCAAGGAATCCATGATTATCTCCTCCCACATGCTGCACAAAATCAGAGCCGGTATCATTATCGTCAACTCCGACTACAAGGTAATCGACTCAAACGAGAGCTTTGCCCATCTCATGGGTGACGACATCGTGGAGTTGTACGAAACGATTCCGGGATTGAAGGGAGCCGATGTGACGGAACTGGTTCCGGAAGTCATCTTCAAGATGATCTCCAATATCATGGTCACCGGGGAGAATAACCTTGAAAGGGATCTGAAACACAAGAACAGGCTGCTTCATATTTCAGTGGTCACCATCTACAAGCAGAGGGTGGTAGGCGCTGTGATCCGCGATATGTCAGCCCCGGTTCTGGTCCGTGACGAGATCATCAGCAGAGCGCAACGTGTGAACAGGCAGAACATTGAAACTGTGCAGAAAATTGCCTACCTCATGGGGGAGAATGCCGCACAGACTGAAGAACTCATCAATTCAATCATTGAATCATACCGGTACAGCGATGACGAATAACCGCCCCGATTACCATGTGGAAATTGACGTCGAGCAGAAGAAACCCAAAGGTGAGGTAGCCTGCGGCGACGTAGTCCATTCCATCATCATCAAGGAGGAAGGGAGAAAGGTAATCGTGTTGAGTGACGGCATCGGACATGGCATCAAAGCAAGTGTGCTGGCCACCCTTACCGCTTCGATGGCGCTCAATTACTCCTCCTTTCATACCAAACCCGAGATTGCTGCCCGGATCATCATGCGTGCCCTTCCCAAAAGCAGCGACGGCAAAGAGAATTACGCCACCTTTACCCTCATTGAGATTGATGCCGAAGGGAGGGTAAGAATCATCAATTACGACAATCCGAGGACCATCATCCTCCGGGGTAAGAATATCCTGGATCCCGCAGAATACCATGTAGAAATCCAGGGGATTGAAAATGAAGGAAAAATACTGCGCATCAGGGAGTTCGTTGCCAGAAAAGAAGACAGGGTGATTTTCCTCTCCGATGGGGTCACCCAGTCGGGACTGGGTAACAATCGTTTCCCCATGGGCTGGGGACGCGACAAAGTGGAGGAGTTTACCATCAACCAGGTTTCCCGGATGCCCGACATATCAGCCACCAAACTAGCCCGGAAAATCATCAACCAGGCGAATATGAACGATGGTTTCGATCTAAAGGACGACACGACCTGCGGTGTCATCTATTTCAGAAAACCCAGGGAATTCCTGCTCATTACCGGCCCACCCTTTTACAAGATCAAAGATTACGATGTGGGAGAGCAGATCCGCAGCTTCAACGGAAAGAAAGCAATCTGCGGAGGGACAACGGCGGAGATTATTGCCCGGGAACTTCATCTGAAGCTGGAGACAGAGCGGGAATTCTCCAGCTCAGGTCTTCCTCCCAAAGCGCACCTCGAAGGTTTTGAGCTGGTAACCGAAGGAATCCTTACCATGGGAAAGGTGGAAGAGATCCTTGAAAATTACTCCAGTGAAACCCGTATGGGTGATACCGCTGCCGATGAAATTGTAACACTCCTGTTGGAGCACGACATTATTCATATCATAGTGGGCACCCGCATCAACTGGGCCCACCAGGATCCCGACCAACCCGTGGAACTCGAAATCCGGAAAGTTATTCTCAAACGGATTATCAAACTTCTCGAAGAAAAGTTTTTTAAGGAAGTGAGGGCAGATTTCGTTTAACCACCCCGTCTCGCCTGCGGCAAGCCACCCCTCCTCATTAAGGAGGGGAAATTTTCGCTGCTCCGGCTTAATTTTGCCGTGAAACCCGCACCCGTCTTCTCCTCATTGACGAGGAGTACCAGTCTCGTCTGAGACGAGACAGGGGAGGTGGTGATTAAATCATCGGATATTTTTTGAAGATCGTCTCCGATTTTGCCAGGATATCCACATACTGGGCACGCTGGTATACAAAGGGATCCGGCAGGTTTTTCCGTGAAAGCTTCCCGCGGAATTCTCCAAGCGTCTTGTAGTTCTTCTTTTCCATCCAGGAAGTGATTCCTTCGAGTATCTCCCTTACCACACCGGGATGGTTTTTGTAAACCGTACTGACTATCTGTACCGCATCGGCGCCGGCAAGAATGGCCTTGATCACATCATCAGCCGTGTACAGTCCCCGGCTGATACAAACACTGCCGTCGAGATTGCCGTACAGGAGCCCGGCATAACGCAGCGAGAGCATATGGTCTTTCGGATGGGTAAGTTCCCACGGATAATAATAGGTCTCTTGCTCCGTGTCGATCTCGGGCTGAAAAAAGCGGTTGAAGAGCACGTAAGCATCGGCACCCGCTTCGTCGACCCGTTTGACAAAATTGAGGGTATTGGTATAGAAAGGACTGATCTTAACGCTCACGGGGATCTTCACCGCTTGTTTAACCGATTTCACAATTTCCACCTGTTTCTCTTCCAGACTTTTTCCATCCAGTTCAAAATAGCCGGGGATGGCATACAGGTTGATCTCCAATCCGTCGATGCCGGTCTTTTCCATCTCCCTGGCATATTCAACCCAGGTAGGCTCATACACGGCATTCAGACTGCCGATGACCGGAATTTTGACTGCTTCCTTCAGTTTCTTCAGGTTGAGAAGATACTCCTGCGGACCGGCATGTTCCATGCTTGGGAATATCCGTGACATCTCAGCAGAACGTTCCTCATATTCACTCAGTTCTTCAATCAACTGCAGGCTTTCCAACTGGATCTGTTCTTCGAACAGCGATTTGTTAACGATGGCTGCAATACCAGCCTCTTCAAGCTGTCTGACGGTTTCAGGTTTCGCAACAAGGTTGGAAGCTCCCAGTATCAGGGGATTTTTAAGGGGAATCCCCATGTAAGTGGTGGATAGATCTGTCATGGTTTTATTGTTTTTTATTTCATTTTTAAAAGTATAACTATTTTCCTGAAGTTTGGTTCACGCAGTTCAAAAAAAAACATCCTCCTCCGGTGTACCGGAAGAGGATGCATAATAACAAACGGCCGAGACTACCAGATACTTATCGCGATGGTAAGTCCGGCCATTACAACCGAAACCATCGACATCAGCTTAATCAGGATGTTGAGTGAAGGACCCGAAGTGTCCTTAAAAGGATCGCCCACGGTATCGCCTACCACTCCTGCTTTGTGAGCTTCGCTGCCCTTGCCTCCGAAATTTCCCTTCTCAATATATTTTTTGGCATTGTCCCAGGCACCACCGGCATTGTTGAGCATGGAAGCCAGGGTAAATCCGGCTGTCAGTCCGCCAACCAGCAACCCGATCACACCGGGAACGCCGAGAAAGATGCCCACTGCAATAGGTACAATGATGGCCATCAGGGAAGGAACGATCATTTCGCGTTGCGCACCGATGGTGGAAATTTCCACGCATTTCGCATATTCGGGAGTGGCAGTACCTTCCATGATCCCGGCAATTTCGCGGAACTGGCGGCGCACTTCATCCACCATGGCTCCGGCAGCCCGGCCCACGGCTTTCATGGTCATGGCACAAAAAACAAAAGCCATCATGGCGCCGATGAAAATCCCGCCCAGTAAGAGGGGATTGAATACCGACAGGTTATAGGCCTGCGTGAAATCCTCAATCGAAGCGGTAGCAAGTTCCACCACTTTCTGGCCTTCCAGGGCCACTGGAATCACAGCCGCTTTGGCCGTATAAAAGACCACATCGCCTACCTGCCGGATACCATCGGCCTCGTTGGCCAGTTTTCCCAACCAAAGCCTGATCTCTTCCATATAGGCAGCAAGCAGGGCCATGGCAGTCAGGGCCGCCGACCCGATGGCAAAACCTTTACCGGTTGCTGCAGTGGTATTGCCAAGCATGTCAAGGGCATCGGTACGCTCTCTCACTTCTTTGGGAAGGTGTGCCATCTCCGCATTTCCCCCGGCATTGTCGGCAATGGGGCCAAAAGCATCGGTAGCCAGAGTGATCCCCAGTGTGGAAAGCATCCCCACGGCGGCAAAGCCGATTCCGTAAACGCCCATCCCGAAATTGTTAAAACCACCCGCAAATCCGAAGGCTGCAATAATCCCGGCAGCTATGGTGATTACCGGAATCCAGGTGGAAAACATCCCAACAGCCATCCCGTCAATAATGGTGGTTGCAGGTCCCTGTAAAGCTTGCCGGGCAATTCCTCGGGTAGGTTTATATTCGTCAGAGGTAAAATATTCAGTCGACTGCCCAATGATTACTCCTGCCACAAGTCCTGCGACTACCGACCCGAAGAGGCCCCAGGTAATCCACCCGGCCGCAGCCATGATGGCAATGGCGATCAGGATAAAGAGGGAACTTCCACCAGTTCCCAGGAGTAACGCATTCAGGAGGTTTTTCTGGGTGGCAGTTTCTTTGGTCCTTACCAGGAAGATCCCCACGATGGAGAGGATGACGCCGATGGCAGCCACGATCATCGGGGCAAGGACGTATGTGGTGGCTTCACCGCCGGCCACCAGGGGCAGGGCAGCTCCCAGAGCAGCAGTAGCCAGGATCGATCCGGCATAGGACTCGTAAAGGTCAGCCCCCATACCAGCCACATCACCTACATTGTCACCTACATTGTCGGCAATAGTGGCAGGATTACGGGGATCATCCTCCGGAATTCCTGCTTCCACTTTTCCGACCAGGTCGGCGCCCACATCAGCGGCCTTGGTATAAATGCCGCCTCCCACACGGGCAAACAACGCCTGGGTGGATGCACCCATCCCGAAAGTCAGCATCGTGGCCGTGATTTCTATGAGTTTCATGTGCTCCGTGGTCCCGGGATGGACAAAAGTCAACCCCAAAAATGACAAACCTTCACTCATATGAGCCGGGGTATATACCCATTCAGTGAGAATCAGATACCAACCGGCAATGTCAAGCAGGGCAAAGCCTACTACCACCAGGCCCATCACAGCCCCACTCCGGAATGCAATCTGCAACCCCTTGTTCAGCGATTGCGAAGCACCATGCGCCGTACGTGCCGAAGCATGAGTGGCAGTCTTCATCCCCAGGAAACCACATAATCCCGAGAAAAAACCTCCCGTCAGGAATGCGATCGGCACAAAGGGATTCTGAACCCCGAAATAGGCCAGAATGGTCAACAGAATGACCAACACAATGAAAACCTTCAGAACGACAGAATATTGACGCCTCAGATAAGCCATTGCCCCCTCCCGTACGTACTGGGCAATCTCCTTCATCCGGTCCGTCCCCTCCGAATTCTTCAGCATCGAACGGTAAAAATACCAGGCAAAACCCAAGGCCAGCAATGAGGATATGGGCACAATCCAGAATAATCCACTCATAAGCTTGTCTCCTTTACAATTTATTGATTTGATTTATACTAATTTAGTTTGATTTTAAGTTGCTTTTTACACTGTTGACAAAGCAATTGGCTTACCTACAAAGATAGTTTTTCTATGAAAAAACGAAAGAAATGGCAGGATTTTTGAAATTATATTGACTTTTTCTTTACGCTGAACCTTTCAGGATTGTGCATCATTGTTCTATTTTTGCACCGAATTATGAACGATATGAAAAAAAGAATTTTGTTTGTCTGTCTAGGGAATATCTGTCGTTCTCCCGGTGCAGAGGCAGTTTTGACGAAAATGGCTTCCGTGAGGAATTTATCCATCCCCCTCGAAATTGATTCTGCAGGTACCGGAGGCTGGCATGAAGGAGAACCTGCCGATCAGCGGATGCAGGTGCATGCGGCCCGACGTGGCTACACGCTGACCCACCTTGCCCGGAAATTCAACCCCGATGTTGATTTTGACCATTATGACCTGATCATCGGAATGGATGACGAAAATATCCGCAGATTAAAATCCCTGACACGTAATGAAACCGACAGGAAAAAAATTGTCAGAATGACGGAGTATAGCCGGCTCTACAGCTACACTTCCGTTCCTGACCCCTTCTACGGCGGAGAAGACGGATTTGAACTGGTGCTTGACCTCCTTGAGGATGCCTGTGAGGGACTGCTTGATAAGATGGAGAGTGAAGGACTAAGAGACGGAGAGACGGAGAGACGGGGGGACTGAGAGACGAAGGGACGAAGGGACGAAGGGACAAAGTATATCAGTTAATCATTTCTACGGAGAAGGCGACTACCCCGTCTGTTTTTTCGAGTTCATCACCCAATCGCTGGGGATCCAGCTTAATCGGGATATACACATAAAAGATAATCTTCTCTGTGGTATCGCCGGTGCTTCTTTTGATATCCACCTCATGGACCCTGATTTTCATGTCAGTAATCCTTTTCTTGAGTTCGTTCACTCCCACGCTTTTCTTCTTCACCAGAATTTCAATCTTTTTCAGCACTTTGTCCTGGAATAACTTTTTTTCAAAGAGATCCATGATGGTAAGGGAAAACAGGATGATCAAGGTGGTCAGTGCAGCGATGCTGAACAATCCCGCACCAATGGCAAGTCCCACCATGGCCATTGCCCAGATGGAGGCCGCAGTGGTAAGTCCTTTCACGTTGACCCCAAACCGGAGAATGGCGCCGGCTCCAAGAAAGCCGATACCGGTCACCACCTGTGCGGCAATCCTGCCCGGATCCCCGTTCTGAAATCCGGGATATGTCTGGGGGATATATATCGACAACAACATCGCCAGCGTTGAACCCAGACTGATCAGAATATGGGTTCTCAATCCGGCTGGCTGGCTGTGAGCTTCCCGCTCGATACCCACAAGCATACCTGTTACAAAACTCACCAGTAACCTGAGCGTGGCGGTTTCCAGGGTAATTTCATTGCTTTGTGCGATGGAGACCAGATCCATGATATTCCGTTATTGACAAAGTTAGATACAACCCGGCAAAGGAATCTCTTTCCCCGGTTATTTGTTGAAATGATAGAGGAAAACTGCCACACAATCAAAAGCTGGTTTTGCCAAACCTTCGATCTGCATCACAATTTTAACCCTCACGCGGGTAATTCCCCGGAGATCCGTCACCGACAACAACACAAACCTGGCGTTCACCCTGCTGTTGACAATTACCGGCTGATTAAACCGAAGGTCCTCCATCCCATAATTGACAACCAGCTTAACATTCCGAACCTCCACCACATTGTACCACAGGCTTGTGACCAGCGACAATGTCAGATAGCCATGGGCGATGGTGGCCTTGAAAGGGGATTCAAGGGCCGCTTTCTGCGGATCAGTGTGAATCCACTGATGATCGTGGGTAGCTTCCGCAAAACGGTCAATCATCTCCTGGGTTACCTGAACATACTCAGAAACACCCAGTTCCTGTCCCGTCAGCACTTCAAAATCATCGTGGCAATTAATAATTCTTTTTGTCATAAGTCGTGAATACCGGATTCATTTTTTATTGCACCCGAAGATAGTTAAAAAATAACCTCCTTGCCAATGCCTTTCACTTTGCCGCACAAAAGCGTGATATTTTTTTAACCTTTGCAACCTCGAAACCTGTAATGAAGAAGATTCTCAAATCGACAACATTTCTTGCCATCGTGGCAGCGCTCTTATGGTCTACAGCCTTCGCCGGAATTAAAATCGGGCTGCAATACCAGACACCACTCCAGTTTGCAGCACTCCGTTTCTTCCTGGCCGGGGTAATGGTGGCAATAGTGTATGGCCGGTGGCGATCGACCCTGAAAGAAATCAGAAGGGAGTGGCGCTTTATTCTAACCATCGCCATCATCCAGGTGGTCATTCAATACGGGATGTTTTACACCGGAATGAGTCTGGTCCCCGGGGCACTCGGAGCCATGATTGTGGGGTCATCTCCCCTCTTCGTGGCACTGGTCGCTCACTTTACCCACCCCGACGACAAACTCAATCCCATGAAAACATTAAGTATCCTGACCGGTGTGACAGGCATTGTCATCATCACCTTGGGAAGACACAATGTGGAAATGAAAAATCCCTGGGAATGGGCGGGAATTATCCTGCTGATCTTCAACAATATGGCATCGGGTTACAGCAATGTGCTGGTTTCGAAGAATCCCAGGCCGCTTTCCCCCATCATCCTCACCTCCTCCTCCCTGATGATCGGGGGTGCCCTGCTTTATCTGATCGCTGTTCCAGTGGAAGGCTTCAGCAATGGCCCATTCCCCTGGCCCTATTACCTTTCGCTATTCTGGCTGGCCTTCATTTCAGCTTCCGCATTTTCAATCTGGTATTCCCTGCTAAAGCGTCCGGGCGTCAAGGTTTCCGGATTGAATATCTGGAAATTCCTGATCCCGGTGTCAGGAGCCGCGCTAAGCTGGCTGCTTGTCAAAGGCGAAAAACCCGACCTGGTCTCCGTCGCAGGGATGCTCTTCATCGTCGCTGCAATCCTCCTGATCAATCTGCGCTTCGCCCGGCATTTGCCCTTCGGGCGTCATTAAGCATGAGGCGTCATTGGCTTCGCGTCATTCAA
>CAYYJE010000047.1:16079-22870 GCA_964472165.1 uncultured Prolixibacteraceae bacterium
CGCAGTGACGGCTATAGTTTCTTCAGCTCCACCTTCCGGAAATCGATGGGATGACTCTCGCTCTGGAGTGAAATAGTTCCCCTGCTGAGGAGTTTATTGCCATCGGAAGGCAGCAGTTTTGCATAGGAAGGATCCCGGTCATCGAGCTGAGGTTGTTGGTACACCATCACGGTATCGCCGTTGACGATGTGACGAACGACCTCGCTGCCCCTGACTTCCACTTCCGCAGTCACCCACTCCTCTCCCCTGAAGGTCGCGGACGATGAACTGAGACAATGAGTGAGGACCAGCTGGCCATCCATCACAATATGGGTACCCGGTGTGCACACATTCGCGGTACTCCTTTCTCCTGCTGCATCACCCCCGAGAAACTGCACCTCAACAGAAACCGGAAAATCCTGTTCTTTCTCCATGGTTTCCGGCAACTGCCCATGGATCATCACTCCACTGTTACGGTAAGCCCATCCCGCTCCACCCGGGCACTGTTCCCCCACAAAACGGTATTCCACCCTCAGCAGATAATGGGAGAAGGTATCCTTGTAAAAAATGTGGCCATAACGGTTGTGCAAACTGTCGTACTGGTCGTACCGGACTTTCAGCAGTCCATCCTCAACGCGGAAAGTGTTGCCGAAATTCTCACCAGCCTCATATCCTTTAATTTTAACAACCCAGCCTTCGAGATCTTCCCCGTTAAAAAGGCGGATCCACTCGTTGCCGGTCTCTTTTTTTTCCGTGCAGCCGGCCACGAAAATTGCTGCCAGCACGATCAATGTTCTGCTTAACAGATGAGATACAGAGGTCATAACTTTTCTTTTTTCAGACGTTTGAATCACTGGCTGAAGATAACGATTTTTCGCCATTGGGTAATCCATGCTGTTTTACTATTTTTGGACGTCAAAAATTAACAGATGGACCGGCTTGTTTTTCTTCTCCTTTTCATTGCAGCGTTCGGCAGCAATGCTGTTTCCCAGGACTATCGCCAGGCAGGGAGTGCCTCCCCGCGGATAGCCATCGGCATTGTTGTCGAGAATATGCGGCCCGATTATGTGGATCGTTACTGGGACAAATTTGGTGACGGAGGATTCCGGAAGCTTTACAACCGGGGTACAGTGTATCAGGGATTCACCATTTCACAGCACATCCTGAACAATGCCACCGGAATGGCCACGCTCTACACCGGCAGCTATCCCTCGGTTCACGGAATTATTGATGAGAACTGGTACGACCGGGAAAAAGAAAAAGTAGTCAATTGTGTGGAGGATGAAAAAACCGGAAGCGTAGGCACAAATAAAAAATCAGCAGGAAGTAGTCCCGGCATGTTGAAAACCTTTACCCTGGGTGACCGGCTCAAACTTTATTACAATGGGAAAGCAAAGGTTTTCAGCGTCGCACTGAATGATGAAGCTGCAGTTTTTGCATCCGGCTTTTCGGGAGATGGAGCCTGGTGGTTCGATCCTGAATCGGGACACATGGTTTCCGGTTCGTGGTATTGCACCAGCCTTCCCGCATGGGTGACCCGCTTCAACGAAAAGGAATCAGCCAGGAAATACAGCTCAAGAAACTGGGTCTTGCTTCGCTCTTCCTCTGACTACACGGAGAGCACCACCGACAAATCCCCGCAGGAAACGGGATATGGACCGGGAATGAATGGTTTTCCCCATAACCTGGGCAACCTGGTAAAAGCCGCCGGTGATTTTTCACCGCTGAAAACTACCCCTTTTGCCAACACAATGGTTAAAGAATTCGCCCTTGAACTGATGAAAAACGAAGAGTTAGGGAAAGATGAGGCCACTGACTTGCTGACCGTGGTATTTTCTTCCATGGATTATGAAAACGGCTCTTTCGGGCCCGCTTCTGTGGAGATGGAAGATCTGTATCTCCGTTTAGACCTTGAAATTGAGGAACTGCTGAATTACGTCGAAAGAGAATTCGGCAAAGAGGGCTTCCTGGTATATTTAACCGCCAATTCTTCTTCCTCCTATCCTGTTGAATATCTGAAAGAAAACTTCAGAATTCCTGCAGGGAACTTCACCCCTGAAAGTGCAGTAGCCCTTCTCAACTCATACCTGAACATCACTTATGGAGATCTTCGGTGGATCAGTTACAACAACGGGCTCCAGCTTTACCTTGACCATAAAATCATAGAGTTGAATAAAATCGGGCTCCACGAAATCAGGGAGAAAAGTGCAGCTTTTCTTTCCCAGTTTGAAGGGATCAGAAAGGCGGTTCCCGCCCACCTGGCAGGCGAAGGTCATCTTACTGACCAAAGTCTGGGAAAACTGGGGAACAGTTATGTAGAGAGCCGGTCGGGCGATATTTTGCTGGTCCTGCAGGAGGGTTGGCAACCCGTTTACAAATCCAGGAAAAGCAACTATGCCGGAGAAACCCATCTTCCGCTTCTCTTTTACGGAACCGGCATTCCCTCACGTATTCTGAGTTTTCCGTGTGATGCATCCGGTTTTGCCTCCACCGTGGCGGCATTCCTGAGAATTCCCCTCCCCGGCAATCCCTGCAGGGAGGTCTCAGGAGATCAGTAAAAGTTTTTTCTCTCCGGCAAAGCTGCCGGTTAAATCAGCGTGAATTGAAACTCCCCGCCGCAGAGCAGTGGGGAATGCGCTCACCGGAATTCACCTTGTCGGTTTTAAAGCATCGGGAAGGGCCGAATACTCCGGTTGTGCTGCATTTTTCATACCCGCTTTTCGCGCTTTCCTCCCTATATTGCCTTCCATGGCGGCAAGACTGACATTCAGGGTGGTATCCCTGGTCAGACTGAACGTCACAGATTGCAACAGGTAGGTTTCACTGAAGAAATGAAGGTCCACATTTCCCGGACTAAGCAACAACGAGAAAGAACCATCATCGGCTGTAATCGTTCCGATCCCTGACTTCGTTTCCACAACCGACAACTGGGTGATGACACTCCCGCTAACCTGGTCTGTCACCTTTCCGGCCACACAGCTCAATGAGGGAGACTGACCGCTGGCCACATACTGAATCATCAGCATGCACAGCATGATGAAAAGGGTTTCTGTTTTCATGTTTCTGAATTTTGATGGCTTATATATATAGACTCAAAAAGCAGTCAGAATGTTGCGTTTTAGCACTGTTTTAATCTTAAGTAATTCTTAAATTTCAGGAACCCGGCGGAAACGGTTTTTGTTATGCTGAAAAACAGGTATTTCTGTGGCAAAATGATTGGTTTTTCAATTATCAACTCGCTATTTTTATTCGCGTAAAAAACCTGCTGATTGTATCGTAGAACTAACAAAAAACCACTAATCAATGAGTCCCACACAAATTATCATCAAGGAACTGGCAGACAAATATGGACGCAGCAGGGAAAATCTGTTGCCCATCATGCAAGGGGTCGTAGAACAGGAGAGCTACCTTTCGGAGTATTCCATGGTGGAAATCGCCCGCGAAATGGATCTTCCGGCTGCCGAAGTATACGGAACCGCTACATTTTACTCATTTCTGGAAGTCAAGAAAATGGGACGGTATATCATCAGGATATGCAAGACCATTACCTGCGCCATGAAAGGGAAAAACCAGGTTTTGCATGCCATCCAGGATATGCTGAAGATTCAGGTCGGAGAGTCAACTCCTGATGGCCGTTTTTCGTTGCTGCAAACCAACTGTCTGGGACTGTGTCACAAAGCCCCTGCCATGGTAATTAACAACGAAGTGTTTACCGACCTTACACCTGAGAAGGTCAGGGAGATTATTACGGAGTACATGCATAAACCTTTATAAAAAGAAGCATCATGGCAACGACCTATCAGTTGAAACGCGCCGATTTTATTTTCAAAAATGAGAACGACTGGGAACAGGTTCTCAGCAATATATTGAACCGCACGCCGCAGGATCTGATCAATGAGCTGATCAGTTCGGAGTTGAAGGGACGAGGAGGTGCAGGTTTTCCCACCGGATTGAAATGGAAAGTCGCCTCCGAACTGGAAGCGCCTGTCAAGTACGTGATTTGCAACGCTGATGAAGGAGAACCGGGGACTTTCAAGGACAGGGAGATCCTGGAGCGGGTTCCCTACAAGGTACTGACAGCCATGGTATCCTGCGCCCATGTGATCGGGGCTAAACAAGGCTATATATACCTCCGCGGGGAGTATAAATTTCTGGAACCGGAATTGCAGAAGGTCATCGACGAATTTGAATACTACCTCGACGAAATTAAATTTGACTTCAAAATCAGGGTATTTATGGGGAGCGGAGCCTACATCTGCGGTGAGGAAACAGCCCTGTTCGAATCGATGGAGGGCAAACGGGGCGAACCGCGCAACAAGCCCCCCTATCCTACCAACTTCGGATACATGGGAGCCCCCACAGTCATCAACAATGTGGAAACGCTGGCCCACGCGTTCACCATCTTTAAATACGGAGCCAAAAAATTCTACGACCTGGGAGTGCAGTATTCCAGGGGGACCAAACTTTTTAGTGTCTCGGGAGATACCCCCAAGCCCGGAATTTACGAACTGGAACTGGGGATGAGCCTGCAGGATTTTGTCTATGAATTCGGCGATGGCGATACCAAAGCGGTACAGGTTGGCGGTGCCTCCGGATTTCTGGTTCCCCGGAAGAAATTTGCCGACACGGCCATTGGCTTCCAGGGAAAACTCACCGGCATCTCGCTTCCCACGGGTGGTTCCATGATGCTCTTCAACAGCTCCCGTTCCATGTACAATGTCCTCGACAACTACCTTGAGTTCTTCAGGGAAGAATCTTGCGGACAGTGCACCCCCTGCCGCGTGGGTTGCCAACAGCTCCTCCTGGGCATTAAAGCCGTGAAACGGGGAGAAAAACCGGCTTCCTACCTCGACAAACTCCTCAGGCTGACAGAAACCATGCAAGTCACTGCCAAATGCGGCCTCGGACAATCCGTTGCCAATTCATTTTCTTCCATTGTGGAAAATTTCAGGGAAGAGATGATTTACTAATCCAAAAACAGAAACAGTATGACAACGCAAAAAATAAATATCACACTGAACGGATACAATGTTCAGGTCGACAAAGGTACCATGATCCTGGATGCCGCCAAGGAGAACGGGATTATCATTCCAACCCTGTGTTACCACAAAGACCTCTGCGTGGCCGGCAACTGCCGGGTGTGCGTAGTGGAAGTCGGAGGTCAGAAACGGCTCTCCGCAGCCTGCGCCACTCCATGCGATGAGGGAATGGAAATCATGACCAACAGCCTGAAGGTACGCAACTCCAGGAAGCATATCATCGAACTGCTGCTGTCGGAGCACAACGCCGACTGCACCAAATGCTACCGCAACGGGAGCTGCGAACTTCAGGAACTCGCCTCTGAATACAAGATCATGACCCAGGATTTTATTGAACTGGTCCCTTTTAAAACCTACACCATCGACATGTTTTCGCCGTCGATCATCAAGGACGACAGCAAATGCATCCGTTGCCAGCGTTGTGTGCGTACCTGCGCCGAATTGCAGGGCGTAAACGCCCTGACTGTTTCCCACAAAGGGGATATGATGAAAATCACCACCTTCATGGAAAAACCCATGAATTCGGTGGTCTGCACCAATTGCGGCCAATGCGTCAACCACTGTCCCACAGGTGCCCTGGTTGAAAAAAATTACATCGAAGAAGTGTGGGAAGCCATTGCCAATCCCGACAAACATGTGGTGGTACAGACAGCTCCTGCAGTGCGCGTCGGACTGGGCGAAGAGCTGGGATTTGAACCCGGCAACCGCAATACCGGAAAGATGGTAGCAGCCCTTAAACGGCTGGGATTTGACTCGGTGCTCGATACCGATTTCACCGCCGACCTGACAATCATGGAAGAAGGTACCGAATTGCTCACCCGGCTCAAAAAAGCATTGGTCGACAAAGATCCAAATGTTAAACTGCCCATGGCGACCTCCTGCTCTCCGGGTTGGATCAAGTACATCGAACACATGTACCCCGAATACCTCGACAACCTCTCGACGTGCAAATCGCCACAACAAATGTTCGGTGCCCTGGTAAAAACCTATTACGCCAAAGCCCGTAACCTGGAACCCTCCAAAATCGTTTCGGTCTCTATCATGCCCTGCACTGCCAAAAAGTTCGAGGCTGCCCGCCCCGAGATGCTCGACAGCGGCTATCGCGACGTAGACTATGTGCTGACTACCCGTGAACTGGCCATTATGATCAAACAGGCGGGGATCAACTTCACTTCTCTCGAAGAGGCAAAATTCGACCGGCTGATGGGAGACTCCACGGGAGCTGGTGTCATCTTTGGCGCCACAGGTGGGGTAATGGAAGCAGCTTTGCGAACAGCCTACGAAATTGTCACCGGCAGGGAAGTGCCTTTCCAGAATTTGGAAATTACCCCGGTCAGGGGTATGGAAGGAGTACGTGAAGCCTCCGTGAAAATAGAAAACCCGAAGAAAGAGTGGGCATTCCTGGATGGAGTGGAACTCAAATGCGCTGTTGCCCATGGCCTCGTCAACGCTAAAACTGTCATGGACTCGGTGAAATTCGGAACTGCCAGCTACCACTTCATCGAAATCATGGCTTGCCCCGGCGGCTGCCTGGGCGGCGGCGGACAACCCATCCCCACCAGCCCTGAAATCAGAAGAAAACGGGCCGAAGCCATCTACGCGGAAGATGCAGGCATGACCATCCGTAAATCACACGAAAATCCGGAAGTGGTCAAGCTTTACAAGGATTTTCTGAAAGAACCCAACGGAGAGCTGTCGCATAAACTGCTTCATACCAAATACACCCGCCGGGACAGGTTCTGAACAAACCTCATTTTCCCATTCTGGGAATGA
>CAYYJE010000048.1:0-22263 GCA_964472165.1 uncultured Prolixibacteraceae bacterium
GCCAGTATTTTCAAAAAAACCGGAAAAAACATACTCCTCCTGTTGCCCGAAAAGGAAGATGCTGCATACTTTTATGACGACCTGGTAAGTCTGGGTTTGGAAGAGAGTACCTTGTTTTTCCCCTCCTCCTTTAAACGGTCGGTGCAATTTGGTCAACCCGACCAGGAAAATATGATGTTGCGGACGGAGGCACTTACCAAAATTTCCCCGGCTGCATCTGCCCATATTGTCCTGACTTACCCTGAAGGGTTGGTTGAAAAGGTCCCCTCCGGTGAAATCCTGCAAACCAACACGCTGGTCATTTCCAAAGGGGACCGGATCTCCATTGAGTTCATCAATGAATTTTTGTATGAGTATGGATTCGACCGGGTTGACTTTGTAAGTGAACCCGGCCAGTTCGCGATCCGTGGAAGCATTGTCGACATATTTTCCTATGCATCAGAAGATCCTTACAGGCTGGATTTCTTCGGCAACGAGGTGGAATCACTCAGGAGTTTTGAGATTGACACCCAGGAATCGAAACATTCACAAGACAAGGTCATTTTGGTTCCTGATATTCAACGGGTTGACAAGGGCGGATCACGGATATCGCTGTTGGAATTTATGGCTGCCGACACGCTCTGTATCCCAATCAATACCCGTCTAGTATGCGACCGGCTCGATGAAATTATTATCCATACAGGGGATAGTACGCAGGAGGGTGAGGTTGTGGATCCTTCATCCCTTTTAAGCGGGAAGGCCCTTGAAATCCTCCTGAAGGAAAGGAGTTGCGCCGAATCGGGAGGAGGTGAGTTGTTCAGCTCCGGAAATACGATTGGTTTCAACCTGTCGAAGCAACCTGTCTTCAGCAAGAATTTCAACCTTTTGGGCGGGAATTTGCAGGATTATTCCGCCAGGGGGTACCGGATCCTTTTGCTGTCGTCGCAGGAGAAACAGGCAGAACGGTTGCGTGATATTTTTAGTGAGATCAGGCAGAAAGTGACATTTGAAGCCATTCGTTTTTCCTTGTATGAAGGTTTTATTGACCATGATCTGCAATTGTGCTGCTATACCGATCACCAGGTATTCGAACGGTATCACCGGTACAGGCTCCGTACCCGTAAACCACAGCGGGAGGCCATTACGCTGAAGGAACTGAATAAGCTCTATCCGGGCGATTTTGTGGTCCATGTCGACCATGGGATCGGGAAATTTGCCGGATTGGTAAAGACGGAGGTAAACGGGAAATTGCAGGAAGCGATCAGGTTGGTATACAAGGACAACGATTCGCTGTTGGTCAGTATCCATTCGCTTCACCGGATCTCCAAATACAAAGGCAGGGATGGCGAAGCCCCAACTCTGCACAAGCTTGGCAGCGGTGCATGGCAGAATCTGAAAAGCCGCACCAAATCGAAGGTCAAGGATATTGCCCGCGAACTGATCGCGTTGTATGCCCGCCGGCGTGAGGAAAAGGGATTTGCCTTTTCTCCCGATTCCTACCTGCAGACGGAGCTGGAGGCTTCCTTCATGTATGAAGATACTCCCGATCAGGAAAAGGCCACGCTGGCGGTAAAGGAGGATATGGAGAAAGAAATTCCCATGGACCGGTTGGTTTGTGGGGATGTGGGATTCGGAAAAACGGAGGTAGCCATCCGTGCGGCCTTTAAAGCTGTGGCCGACAGCAAGCAGGTGGCGGTTTTGGTCCCCACCACGATTCTGGCCCTGCAGCATTACAAAACTTTTTCGGAGAGACTGGCTGATTTTCCCGTGAGGGTGGATTACATCAGCAGGTTCCGGTCCACGGCGGAGATCAGGGAAATACTGAAACAGCTGAAAGAGGGTAAAGTCGATATCCTGATCGGAACGCACAGGCTGGTAAGCCAGGATGTGCAGTTCAGGGATCTTGGATTGATGGTTGTCGATGAGGAACAGAAATTCGGAGTAGCAGTCAAGGAGAAGTTGAAAAAGATGAAGGTGAACCTTGATACCCTCAGCCTGACGGCCACTCCCATACCGCGTACCCTTCAGTTCTCACTGATGGGTGCACGCGACCTTTCCATTATCCAGACGCCACCGCCAAACCGTTATCCTATTGTTACCGAGGTACACGGTTTCAATGAACAACTGATCAGGGATGCCATACTCTATGAGGTGGGAAGAAATGGACAGCTCTTTTTCATTCACAACCGGGTTCAGAATATCCATGAAGTGGAAGAAACCCTCCGGAGAATTGTCCCCGGAGTGAAAACCGTGGTGGCGCATGGTCAGATGGATGGGCATACCCTTGAAAAAGTGATGATTGATTTCATTGCCGGCCGTTTCGATATGCTTATTTCTACCACCATCATTGAATCGGGTGTCGACATCCCCAATGTAAATACCATGATCATCAACCAGGCCCAGAATTTCGGGCTGAGTGATCTTCACCAGTTGCGCGGCAGGGTGGGGCGCTCCAATAAAAAAGCATTTTGTTATCTGATCACACCTCCCCTGGCCTCACTGACCCCGGAATCCAGAAGACGCATGAAAGCCATCGAGGAGTTCTCTGACCTGGGAAGTGGGTTCAATATCTCCATGCAGGATCTTGATATAAGGGGAGCAGGAAACCTGCTGGGGGCGGAACAAAGTGGTTTTGTGGCCGACATCGGATTCGAAACCTATCACAGGATCCTGAATGAGGCTGTCGAAGAGTTAAAGACAGAGGAGTTCAGTGAACTTTTCAGGGATGAACACAATGAGGAGGGAACGAATCAGGCCGGGAATTATATTAAAGACTGCCAGATTGATACCGATCTGGAATTGCTTTTCCCCGAGAGCTATATTCCTGCCACTGCAGAAAGAATGTTGCTTTACAGGGAACTTGACAACCTGGCGAATGAAAAACATCTGCTGAAATTCGAGAAGAGCCTGACCGACCGTTTCGGGAAGATCCCTCCTGAGAGTGTGGGGCTTCTTGATATTGTGAGACTGAGGTGGATGGCAATCAGGCTGGGCATGGAGAAGATCGTGCTGAAAAATGGCAATATGATCTGTTATTTCCCCGGTGACTCCCAATCTGCCTATTTCCAATCTCCGGTTTTCGGGAAGATCCTTCAGTATATGCAGGCTCAACCCCGTAAATGCAGGATGAAGGAGGACGGCAAACTTACCCTGACTTTTCTTTCGGTGCTGGGTACCGGCGAGGCCGTGGCACTCCTCCATGAGATCGGGTAGGCAGGGGATTTGGGATTTGGGATTTCGGATTTGGCAATCCGTAAGAGTGTGGATTGATAGGATTGACTCCGGCCATAACGAATGGCTGTTCATCGATTCGTGTTTTTTATGTAATTTAGACCCCGAATACTACAATCAATAATTTGGCCATGGAAACAAATGAAAGTCGGCCGGCTGGACTCACGCGCCGCTCATTTATCACCTCAACAGCCACAGCAGCAGCTGGATTCACCATATTGCCCTCGCATGTAATCGCTGGTTTGGGACATACCCCACCGGGATCAAAGCTGAATATTGCAGCCATTGGAGTGGGAGGAATAGGATACCGGAACCTTAAAAACATGGAGACGGAGAACATCGTGGCCCTCTGTGATGTCGATTGGGATTATGCCGGAAGGAGTTCCTTCAAGGCATGGAGTCTGGCAAAGCAGTACAAGGATTACCGGGTTATGTTTGACCGTCAGAAGGATATCGATGCCGTTCTTGTTGCTACACCTGATCACTCCCATGCGCTGTCTGCCATGATTGCCATGAGGATGGGTTATCATGTCTATGTGCAGAAGCCCCTTGCCCATACCGTTTACGAGAGCAGGGTTCTGGCTGAAACTGCAAGGACGTTCAGGGTGGCTACCCAAATGGGAAACCAGGGAAATTCTGATGATGGAATCCGGAAAATCTGTGAATGGATATGGGCAGGCACCATTGGTGAAGTAACCCATGTGGATGCCTGGACCAACAGGCCTATCTGGCCGCAGGGGCTTGAACGCCCTTCCAGGGAGCAGCGGATTCCCAAAAACCTCGATTGGGATCTCTTTATTGGTCCTGCTCCTTACCGGCCATACAACGAAATTTATACCCCATGGAACTGGAGAGGTTGGTGGGATTTTGGAACAGGCGCCCTGGGCGATATGGCCTGCCATATTCTCGACCCAGTGTGTATGGCGCTTAAACTGGAACACCCTTCGTCCGTCCAGGCTTCTTCGACTCCGTTGTTTGCGGAATCGGCGCCCAACGCTGAAATGGTGGTTTATGAGTTCCCCCGGCGTGACAATCTGCCAAAAGTGGCCATGCCCGGGCTGACAGTTACCTGGTACGATGGCGGTTTGATGCCGCCACGCCCCGATGAACTCCTGCCGGGTGAAACAATGGGTGATCCCGATGGTGGGTGTATCTTTCACGGTACCCGGGGAAAAATCATGTGCGGGGCTTATGCCCGCAATCCCCGGTTGCTGCCTTCCAGTGAAATGGAGCATTTCAACCAGCCTCCGAATTCCATCCGCAGAATTCCGGAGGCCATGACCGGAGGCCATGAACAGGACTGGATCAGGGCATGCAAGGAAAGTCGCGAAACCAGACTGGAAGCTTCCTCCCATTTCGGATATTCAGGCCCCCTCAATGAAATCGTCGTGCTGGGAGTGCTGGCAGTAAGGCTGCAGAGCCTCGGCCGGAAATTGTTGTGGGACGGTAAAAATATGCAGTTTACCAATATCGGCTACGACGATCAGATCAAAGTACTTACCCGCGACCGGTTTGAAGTAGTCAACGGTGATCCGAAATTCGACAGAAACTATGCCACACTCCCTGCTGCCCAAATGGCCGAAGAGTGGATCAGGCATACCTACCGGGATGGCTGGGAGCAGATTTAATGCGGAGTTCTGCCATACAGTCGTGCAGTGATTTTTTCCGGTAGTAGCCAGGGTGTGAAAAGTGAAGGAAGCGCAACACCCTGAAAGCATTGAAAATCTGGAAAAAACGGTGGCCAAAGATTTCTACGGTGCTGCAGTTGGCCGACAACTCATTGAAACGGGATCCCAGATTCTCATTCTGGATAAAAGCCGAAATGGCTTCAGGAAGCTGTTTAAGCAAATTCTCAAAGGCTTCGGAAGTGGGTTTGTAAAAAGCTTTGCGGTGTGCAAACAAAGTTTTTAAATCGCTGAACGCTTCCAAATTGAAGGTGTAAAGCAAATCAGGTGAACCTTCCATCCACTTTTTCATCACGGGTCCGGTTCCGAAGGGCACTCTTTCCGATACTCTGGCTGAAGGATGCACCGTGGTGGAGTTGATTTCACCCACGTGGCCTACCTGCGTGAGCGTCTGAAGAAAGTAAAAATCTTCCCCGGCCTTTCTCCGGGTCATCCCTCCCCTGCGCTGGTATGCACTGGCCGTTACAGCAAAGGCCGAGCCTATGGTGTAAAGTGCGTGGGGAAATCCCGACCAGGTAAGGGCATCCTTATAATATTGCATATATATTTCATACAACCTGATCCCCTCAGCCTGGTGTGGAGGGATGCCTTCAGTGACGTGACTGACCCTGATGGTCACACCGGCATCACCCCCGTTTACCCTGAAGTGCGCTTCAATGGCTTGCAGATAATTGGTATCCACGAGGGCGTCAGCATCCAGTGAAACAATGATTCCCCCGGGCCGGTCAAGCCTGTTAAACCGCCAGAGTGCTTCATCCATGCCTGCCTTTCTGGCCAGCCCGACCCCTGCCCACCTGGAAGGCAACCTGACCGGACCTACCGGGAAAAAGGTGATTCCCGGCGTCCGGTTAACTTCTGTCCAGCTGACGATGGAGTCAACCGTCAATTGATTAAAGCGGGAAATGTCACCGGGAGTGTTTTCAGGTTCATTGACCAGAATGATTACTTCTGCATGCCCTTCGAAACCGGTGCACGCTGTCAGCGACTCCAGTGTCTGAAGAATGTCAGGTTCCCGGAAACAGGGAATCACCACAATCAGCGTAGTGGAAGGATCCGGATCCGGGGCAATGAATGGCCTGAATCCCGTAGATTTTTCAAAATATTGACGGGCAAACATCCCTGGGAATTGTGAAAAAAATCCGGGGTAACCCGGATCTCTTTTTTTATTTTTCTGGCTGGGTTGCCTTATACCTGGTGTTCATCTCCTGAAGTACCTCTGCCGTGATATTGAATGCTTCCGGCCCAACCAGCACATTGCTGGCGTTCAGGATGTAATCATACTTTCTGTCGATATTGTATGCCTTGAGGAAATTGATCAGGCTGTCGATCAACTGTTGATTGTTAACCTGCTGTAATTCTGCCAGCTTGGATGAAAGTTCCTGGTCGAGCCTGGCAATTTCCTGTTCTTTGTTCACCAGCCTGTCACGCTCCTGAATGGCCCTCTGCTCTGTAAGAAATCCCCCTCTTTGCAACTTCTGCTGAAACTCAGTGGCTTCCTTTTCAAAAGCATTTCTCTTGGCACCAAATTCACTGGTAAAAGCTTCCTGTTTCTGGGTGAATTCGTCGTGCAGATTCTGTGCAAGATCATAATTCAGAATCACAGAATCAGCTTTGACATAGGCTATTCTCAACTCTTTTTGCGCTTCTGATGCCGGATCATCGGAGGAGGATTTCCCGATACCCCGGCCGGTAAAATGCAATACATACAAAATGACCACTGCTAAAAACAAAAGCAGGGTGGCAATCAAAGAAGTCTTGTTCATGTCATTCAACTTTATTTTCAGTCACAAAGATAATTTTTTCGGTTTAATGGTGCATGCATGGCTGTTTTTTTTTAAAATATCTGAAAACAAGCTGATTAAACTCAAAGGCTGTGGAAAATCATACTTTAGGTCTGATAAACATCATTGAAATGTGGGGTTTGGGATGCTATTTTTAACATCTCTTAAATTTATTTACGGTTGATCGATATTTACAAAACAAGAAAGAATGTTTAATAAATTAATAGCCAGTATTTTACCGTATCTGCCACAGGGTTTGATCTGGATTTTTTCACGTCGTTATATTGCCGGCAAGACCATTGAGGACGGGATCAGGGTTTCCCTTGAATTGAATGATTCCGGAGCGGAAGTAACCTCTGATTTATTGGGAGAATTCATAAAAACCCTTGAAGAAGCGGAAGCCAATAAAAACGAATACCTTCATATAATAGACCGGTTTACTGAAGAAGGGGTTAAAGGGAATTATTCGGTAAAACCCACGATGTTCGGTTTGTTGATCGATACGGAAGTGTGTTACCGTCATATCCGGGATATTGTCAGAAAGGCTGCAGAAAAGAACAGCTTTATCCGAATCGACATGGAAGATTCGCAGTGTGTCGATATGGAAATTGAATTATACCGCAGGCTTAAGGCAGAATTTCCCAGGAGTGTGGGATTGGTGGTGCAGGCCTACATGCGAAGAACCCTGTCAGATTTGGAAGCCATGCTCGACATACACACCCCGGAATCACCCCTGAACTTCAGATTATGCAAGGGGATCTATATCGAACCTGAAGCAATTGCCTTCAAAGGGTATCAGGAGGTTCGTGACAATTACTTGCTGCTGCTTGAGTTTATGCTCAAAAACAAGATTTACGTCGGAATTGCCACCCACGACAAATACCTGATCGACCATGCATACGGGCTCATTGAAAAATACCGGGTTCCGGGAAATTTCTATGAGTTTCAGATGCTGCATGGGGTTACTCCTGATCTGCGTGGATCGGTGATTGCCCGGGGGCATCTGATGAGGATTTATGTTCCTTTCGGTGAAAAATGGTTCGGTTATTCAACCCGCAGGCTAAAGGAAAATCCAAAAATGGCGTCTCATATCATTAAGGCGTTGTTTGTCAGGGGTTAGTTTGCTTTCCGCGGTTGCTCAGTCCGGGGGATCATTTTGCCGGCCAGATCAGGTCGTTTAGTGTTCTTTTGGGCACGTGATGGATGTCATTTTCGTCCCTCCAGTAGCGGATATTCTCCCCGTCGGAATCTTCGACCACCACTTTTTCGGCAGGTTTCCCCAAAGCCACAATCCAGAGTATTTCCAGATGGGCCGGAAGTTTGAGCAGTTCAGCCACTTTTTTCCGGTTTACGGAACCTATTATGCATCCCCCGTAACCATCCTCTGCAGCGCCGAGGAGGATGCTCTGCATGGCAATCCCATCGTCACAGAAATATTTCTCGCTGACCTGCATGTCGTGCAGCACAGCAATGTAGGCCACCGGTCTTTCCCCTTCAGCCGGACCATCCCAATCCGTAAGGTAACCGGCCCAGGCCAGATGGCTGAAGATTTGATCATTCAGTACTTTGCCGGTACTTAATGCATATTTCAAGGGCTGCATGTTCCTGCCCGATGCCGAGAAACGTGCAAGCTCAATCCACTTTTCCAACTGTGCGGTTGTGATCCCTGCCGATTGATCAAAGCGGCGGTAACTGCGGTTTTTTTCGATCAGCTCCCTTAAATTTCCCATCTTATCCTCATTATTGTGATAAATGCAATAAGTATGTAAAATTAATCAAAAAAGTATTTACTTTTGGTTTTAACAGCCCAAGGCTGTCCATAAACCTGTGAAATTGACTGTAAGATATGTATTTACTTGGTTTTGATATTGGAAGTTCTTCAGTGAAGGCTTCATTGATTGAAGGTGGTTCCGGAGAAGTGGCAGCTTCTGCCTTTTATCCTTCCAGTGAGATGAAAATCAGCGCTTTACGACCAGGATGGGCGGAGCAGGATCCTGAAATGTGGTGGGCAAATCTGAAACTGGCACTGGCAGTAGTGTTGTCGGTTTCCGGCGTGGATCCCCCGGCAATTGGTGCGATAGGGATATCTTACCAGATGCACGGGCTGGTGATGGTCGACAAATCCATGAAGGTGATCAGGCCCTCCATAATTTGGTGTGACAGCCGGGCCGCTGCAGCCGGCGATGCCGCCTTTGCAGCCCTGGGTGAGGAGCGATGCCTCTCGCATATGCTCAATTCGCCCGGAAATTTCACTGCTTCAAAATTGTTTTGGGTGAAGGAAAACGAACCGGAAAATTTCAGCCGGTTATACAAAATTATGCTTCCGGGCGATTACATAGCCATGCGGATGACCGGAGAAGTCCGGACTACTGTCAGTGGACTTTCAGAAGCTATTTTGTGGGATTTCAACCAGAATGGAGTGGCCTCACTGGTGCTGGATCATTATGGAATAGATCCTTCGGTAATTCCGGAGATTGTCCCCACTTTCGGGGATCAGGGGAGCTTGTCACGCTTTGCCGCCTCAGAACTGGGATTGGTACCCGGAACACCGGTCAGCTACCGGGCTGGAGATCAACCCAACAATGCGTTCTCCCTCAACGTGCTGAATCCCGGAGAAGTAGCCACTACTGCCGGCACATCCGGGGTGGTTTACGGAATCAGTGGTGAAATCCGGTATGACCACGCCTCGCGTGTGAATACCTTTGCTCATGTAAACCATATGGGGGAAAATCCCAGACTGGGCGTACTCCTCTGCATCAATGGCACGGGAATTCTCAATTCCTGGCTAAAGAACAACATGGGTGGCGGAATGACCTATGAGGAGATGAACAAACTGGCATCCGGAGTTCCTGCCGGTTCGGAAGGGCTTTCCGTACTTCCTTTTGGGAACGGGGCTGAAAGGGTGCTCCGTAACAGGGATGTGAGTGCCACCTTTTCCGGTTTGAATTTTAATATCCACCATGCCGGCCACTTATTCAGGGCAGCACAGGAGGGTATTGTCTTTTCATTTAAATACGGCATGGATATCATGGAGCAAACCGGAATCCGTCCTTCGGTGATCAGGGCAGGCAAAGCCAATATGTTCCTGAGTCCCCTCTTCCGGGAATCCCTGGCGGGAATTACCGGTGCTGCCATCGAATTGTACAATACCGATGGTGCTGCGGGTGCAGCACGTGGCGCCGGCCTCGGCACCCATTATTATGCTTCCACCGGGGAGGCATTCCGGAACCTTCGGAAACTCGATACCATTGAACCTGATCCAGCGCTTGCGGAAAAACTGTCGGAAGCATACCAGGGATGGCTGCAACTTCTGAGAATCTTTTAATTTTTTTAAAACATATTCTATGGATTTTTTTACAGGCAATAAAGTTTTCTTTCCCGGAATAGGAAAGATCAAGTATGAAGGCCCGGATTCACGGAATCCGCTGGCGTTTAAATGGTATGACGCGAACAGGGTAATAGCCGGCAAAACCATGAAGGAGCACCTGAGGTTTGCCGTAGCCTACTGGCATACTTTCTGCGGAACCGGGGACGATCCTTTTGGTCCGGGTACCCAGATTTTCCCATGGAATGATCCCACAGACCTCATGGATCGCAACAAGGCCAGGATGGACGCTGCCTTTGAGTTCATCACCAAGTTGGGCATTCCATTTTATTGTTTCCACGATACCGATGTGGTGGGTGACGGTTCAGTTTTTGAAATAGAAAAGCGGCTTTCCGGTATGGTGGACCTTCTCAAAGAGCGCCAGGAAGCCACCGGAGTGAAGCTGTTATGGGGCACCGCCAATGTCTTCGGAAATCCCCGTTACATGAATGGCGCTTCCACCAATCCCGATTTTCATGCACTTACGAATGCGGCAGTGCAGGTGAAAAATGCCATTGAGGCTACGATAGCCCTCGGGGGTACCGGGTATGTTTTCTGGGGTGGCCGTGAAGGATACACGAGTCTTCACAATACCGACATGAAGCGGGAGCTTGAGCATATGGGACTTTTTCTTTCCGCTGCCCGTGATTATGGCCGCAAGCAGGGATTCACCGGAACCTTCCTTGTAGAACCCAAACCCATGGAGCCTACCAAACATCAGTATGATTTTGATGTGGCCACGGTGATTGGCTTTCTGCGGAAAAACGGACTTGACAAGGATTTCAAACTCAACGTGGAGGTTAACCATGCCACCCTGGCAGGGCATACTTTTGCCCACGAGTTGCGGGTAGCCGCCGATGCCGGATTGCTGGGATCGATCGATGCCAACAAGGGAGACTACCAGAATGGATGGGATACCGATGAGTTCCCCACCAACATTTATGAAATCACGGAAGCAATGCTCGAAATTGTGCAGGCTGGTGGTTTCACCAGGGGGGGGATCAACTTCGACGCCAAAACCCGTCGCAACTCGACTGACATGGAAGATATCTTTATTGCCCATATTTCGGGGATGGATGTCTTTGCCCGCGGATTGGCGGTGGCCGACAGGATACTGAACCAGTCCGATTACCTCCAGCGCAGGAAGGAGAGATACAGCTCCTATGATTCCGGCAAGGGTGCCGAATTCGAAGCAGGAAAACTCACCCTGACCGACCTTTGTCAGGTGGCCAAAGAGGTGGGTGAACCCCGCCAGGTAAGTGGCAAACAGGAATTACTGGAGCAGTTGATTGGAAGTTATATTTAATTCTACGCTGATGAAGGAACGCAATATGCTCTACATCACTGCAATCACCCTGGTAGCTACATTGGGGGGATTGTTGTTTGGCTATGACACAGCGGTGATTTCGGGAGCTGAAAAATCGGTGCAGAACTACCTGATTACACCCCTGGGACTGGGTTCGCTGGCGCATGGAGCCACGATTTCCAGCGCTTTGATCGGCTGTATCATCGGGGGGATTATTTCCGGATTGCTGGCCTCACGCCTGGGACGGAAAAAATCACTGATGGTGGCCGCAGTCCTGTTTTTTCTGTCCGCACTCGGATCAGGCTTCCCTGAATTTCTCTTTTTTCAGAAGGGGGAGCCCACCATGGGATTGCTGATGATGTTCAATTTGTACCGGGTTATCGGTGGAATCGGCGTGGGACTCGCTTCTGCCGTCTGCCCGATGTATATCGGTGAGATTGCACCCGCTGACATCCGTGGACGACTCGTCTCCATCAACCAGTTTGCCATTATCTTCGGTATGCTGGTGGTTTATTTTGTGAACTTTGGCATCGCGCGCGGGCAATCAATCGAGTATATCAATGAAACAGGGTGGAGGCTGATGTTTCTTTCTGAAGCCATCCCGGCAGCGCTTTTTGGTATTTTGCTCTTTTTCGTTCCGGAAACGCCGCGTTACCTGGCGCTTACCAACCGTGATGACAAGGCACTGAACATTCTGACACGCATCAACGGCGCAACCCAGGCCAAACTGATTTTTAAGGATATCAAACATTCGGTAGAGGCTGCTTCCGAAAAACTCTTCTCCTATGGGAAACTGGTGATTGTCATAGGTATTCTGCTCTCTGTATTTCAGCAGTTTGTAGGAATTAACGTGGCGCTTTACTATGCTCCCCGAATTTTCGAGAGCATGGGAGCTGCCAAGGATGCCTCCATGCTGCAGACAGTGGTTATGGGATTGGTCAATGTGATTTTTACGGTGATTGCCATTGTCACGGTGGACAAGTACGGGCGGAAGATCCTGCTGATGATCGGTTCGATCGGGATGGCCATCGGCATGTTTGCCATCGGCGGTCTGGCTTTCTTCAAAGTTATTGGGGTCAGCACCCTGGTGTTCATCATCATCTATACCGCTTCTTTTATGATGTCGTGGGGCCCGATCACCTGGGTGCTTATCTCGGAAATCTACCCCAACAAGATCAGGGGAAGGGCAATCGCCATTGCCGTGGCTGCCCAGTGGGCTGCCAACTATTTTATTTCCTCGACCTATCCCGCCATGATGGAATTCAGCGGTGGAATGACTTACAGCTTCTATGGTCTGATGAGCCTGCTGTCGTTCCTCTTTGTGTGGAAGATGGTTCCGGAGACCAAGGGAAAAACCCTCGAAGAGATGGAAACCCTTTGGAAGAAGGAGAAATAACAGAAAAAAAAGAGGCCGCCTCGCTTTTGAGACGGCCTCTTTTTTTTCATTTGGCAGGTTCCCAGTAACACATTTTGGGTGACGTAATCTTTCCCTCTGCCTTGAGGGTTTTCATGGCCTTGTCGACTTCTTTTTTGTCGATGCCGGCAGCTTCTGCGATTTCACCTGCTTTCAGGGCTTTACCTGCGGTTTTCAATACTTCCAGTACTTTTTCGGTGCTCATAAATTGAAAAGATTAAAAGATGATAGATTAAAAGATAATAGATCAAAAGATGATGGATGAATTCAGGAACAGAAACGGAGGGAAATTACTTTCCAGTCGAGTATCTTCCAGAAATCCTCAATGTATTTGGGTCTGAGATTTTGTTTGTCGAGGTAATAGGCGTGTTCCCACACATCGCAGGTAAGCAGCGGCTTTTTCCCATCGCGAAGCGGACACCCGGCATTGGAAGTCTGGACAATTTCCAGTTTTCCCTCTTTGTTCTGAACCAGCCATGCCCACCCTGATCCGAACAGGGTAGCAGCAGCTTTGTTGAATTGGGTGGTAAACTCGTCGATGGAGCCAAAATCTCTTTCAAGGGTTTCTTTCAGGGGGCCAAGAGGTTCGCGGCAACCCTGGGGTGAAAACTGTTCAAAATAAAAGGTGTGGTTGAACACCTGGGCCCCGTTGTTGAAGATCCCGCCTTCAGCATGCAAAATGATCTCTTCGAGGTTGGCGTTTTCGAATGGTGTTCCGGGAATCAGGCTGTTCACGTTGTTCACGTAAGCCTGGTGATGCTTCCCGTGGTGAAATTCCAGGGTGCGGGCACTGATAAACGGTTCCAGCGCATCTTTGGCATAGGGTAATGCCGGTAAGGTAAATGCCATTTCCGATTGTTTTAAGGTTGTTACTGGATTTTTTATATGGGTAAAATTACAGACAAAAATCAGATTAACAACCCGGAAAAGCATCTTTTCCATGCTACACAGCGCATCCGGAAATCTAAAAAATAAAAAACCCCGGAGCCACTGCTCCGGGGAAAACCAAAAATCAACTAAACTTTAAACAAACCGGCAACTTCATCCCAGTTGATCAGAGACCAGAATGCTTCCACATAATCCGGACGGCGATTCTGGTAGTGGAGGTAGTAGGCATGTTCCCACACGTCGATACCCAGAATGGGTGACCCCTTTACCTCAGCCACGTCCATCAGCGGATTATCCTGGTTGGGTGTGGATGAAACCACCAGTTTGTTGTTCTGAAGCAGTAACCATGCCCAACCTGATCCAAACCGAGTGACCGCTGCTTTGGAGAAAGCTTCCTTCAATGCGGCTACCGACCCGAAAGAGTCGTTAATGGCATCCAGCAAAGCTCCCCCGGGTTGCCGGGAACCCCCGGGAGAAAGTATGTTCCAATAAAGGTTGTGGTTGTAATAACCTCCCCCGTTGTTTCTTACTGCAGCAGGCAACTTTCCGGCCGACGCCAGAATCTCTTCAATCGATTTTCCCTCCCATTCGCTCCCCGCAAGGGCATTGTTCAGGTTAGACGTGTAGGCCCCATGGTGCTTCGTGTGGTGAATTTCCATGGTGCGGGCATCGATGTATGGCTCAAGTGCAGTGTAGGCATAATTCAGTTCCGGTAATTTGAATGACATATTTTTCTGTTTTAAAAATTTATAATTTATTTTACCTTTTCATAACAATACCGGACGCAAAAAGTTTGATCACCGGTTTATTTCCACCAGAGATATCCCCCTGTTTTTTAATATTTACGCGGTTCGTATCCGATTTTTGATTACCTTTGTAACCGTTTTATTAAATTATAATAATTCTTTGTTAGTAAATGGAAAGTAAAAATATCCGGGATTTTTTACCCAGGCACGGACTCAAGATTACCCCCCAGAGAGTGGCGGTATATGAGGCAATTACGACGCTGAGAAATCATCCCACAGCCGACCATATCATTGAATTTATCAGGAAGAATCATCCCAATATCGCAGTGGGAACCGTATACAATACCCTGGAAACCTTTGTGGAGAAGGGGTTGATCGTCAAGGTGAAAACGGACGGGGATGCCATGCGGTATGATGCAGATATTGAGAAGCATCATCATTTGTACAGCAGCGATACCAGCCGGATTGAGGATTATTATGATGAGGACCTAAACCGGATGATAGAAGATTATTTCAGCAACAAGAACATTCCCGGTTTCAGGGTGAAGGATGTAAAAGTGCAGGTTATCGGTCAGTTTGCAGAATAATCGAATCTGCTGTGGGAGAGTGAATCAGTGCAAACTTAAATTAAAAAAAATAGTAGTATGGGAAAACAAGCAATTAAAGTGGCATCTGTCGATCTTGAGAAATTGATCGGGATGCTGAATGCTGCATTGTCAGAAGAATGGCTGGCCTACTATCAATACTGGATTGGAGCCCGTTTGATGGAAGGACCCATGCGGAGTGAAGTGGAACCGGAGCTTCTGTTGCATGCCGACCAGGAATTGAACCATGCGGTGCTGGTGGTGAACAGGATCATACAACTGGGGGGGACTCCCGTGATCAATCCGACAGATTGGAGTAAACTGGCCAGGTGCCCTTACGATGAGCCAGCCGATCCCTACATTGAAGTGATCCTGGAGCAAAACCTGAAGGGGGAAAGGTGCGCCATTCAGCGGTACCAGGAAATCGCTGATTTTACCAACGGTAAAGATCACTCCACCCACCAGATGGCTGTTCAGATTCTGAATGAAGAGCTGGAACACGAAAATGACATTGAGGATTGGATCAGTGATCTGAACCGGATGAAGGAGGAATGGAAAAAAATTCGTTTACAATAGATTATTTGTTAACCATTTAAAAAAAACATGATGGAAGAAAAAGTATTTTCTATGCCCCGTATAGGGGAAAATGCGCCAGAATTCAAGGCGGTAACTACACAGGGGGACATCAATTTTCCTTCAGACTATGCCGGAAAATGGGTTATCTTATTCAGTCATCCTGCCGACTTCACACCGGTATGTACATCTGAGTTCATGACATTTGCCTCTATGGAAGAGGAGTTCAAAGCGCTGAACTGTCAGCTTGTCGGGCTGTCGGTCGATGGTTTGTACAGCCATATTGCATGGTTGCGCACCATCAAGGAGAAGATTGAATTTAAGGGAATGAAGGATGTGGAAGTTAAATTCCCACTGATTGAGGACATCACCATGGAAGTGGCAAAGAAGTACGGAATGATGATGCCGGGTGAAAGCAACACCAAGGCTGTACGCGCCGTATTTTTCATTGACCCGAAGGGGGTTATCCGTACAATTATTTATTATCCGTTGAGCCTGGGACGTAATTTTGACGAGTTGAAACGCGTACTGATGGGACTGCAGACTGCAGATGCATTTGGCATTGCCCTGCCGGCCGACTGGCGTCCGGGTGACGATGTGATCGTTCCTACCGCAGGAAGTTGCGGAACCGCCAAGGACCGTATGGAGGGAAAAGAAGAAGGTGTCGAATGTAAAGACTGGTTCTTCTGCCTGAAGAAACTTCCGAAGGAGAAAGTAATGGAAAAGATCCTGAAGAAATAAATGATCAGAGGCTGCTGCGGCAGCCTTTTTTTATGGCCATTTTCTGGTAAGTACCACCGCCTTTTTGTAGGTTGCTGCCCCACCCTTCATGTCAAACAATTCGAGGAGCACCACATAGGGGCCAGGAGGCAACAGGCTTCCGGTTTCATCTTTCCCATTCCATCGGATGGTTTCCGACACACCCGGCATGGCGTTGTTGAGCAGCCTTACCCTTGCATTTCCTGAGGTGTCATAAACCATGCAGTTGGCGGTCAATCCGGGCTCCTGTACAAGGAAGCGGATCAGGAGTTCGTCGTTATACCCGTCATTGTCGGGCGAGAATGCGGTTTGCTCGAAAACAACGCCGGATTGCAAGGACGGATCAACGGAGTGCTGCGAGTTCGGGCATCCTGGTGTGGCAAATCCGGCGGAGGAGGAAGCAGAGTGCCAGTTAGCGGGATTGTCTCCTGGCAGTGATGGGTTAATCCGTTCCAGGGATACCCCTTCAGATCCCGCGAGGAGCGGATGATGCATCGATTCATCATATTCCATTTCATCGAGTATTTCCAGGGAGTCGTCAAGAAGGACCACGCATCCCCGGTCATTGTTCATGGCAGGCAATGAAGCCACTTCCCGGAGGTTGTCCCTGCATAAGGCAGGATAAAACGGAATCACCCCCATGGTGTCGGTGGTGAATGCCATCAGACTGCCTTTGCGGATTGTGACAAAAGCAGATTCCAGAGAAACCGGATTTTTCAGCTGTCCGGCCCCATCCCTTCCGGCAATCATCAGTTTGGCCGCATCGATATTTTTAGAAGAAATATTGGCGATTTCAATAAAATCGTTCCCTCCTGGCCAGGGGTTAAACAGAATTTCATGGATAACCACATCGCCGGGTTCCGGACTGACCCATGATATTTCTGCTTCCGGATTCAGCAGGGGATTCCCGCATTCGTCCGACAAATTGAGAATTTGCAGTGTATACGTGGTGTTGGTCTGCAACGGGGTAAACCAGGTAAGCACAACGTATTTCCCGTCGGTTACTGCGATGGAGTCGGGAGATTCCCTGCCCCTGAGCAGGTAATTGTCTCTTTGGTGAAGAGAAAGGGTATCCATGATTTCGGAGAATCTGATTTCCACTGTATATGGAGAAAGTACAGATATGAAGGATATTTCGGGATTCAACCTGTCGGGATTAGGGGCATACACCGTGTTGGCCGCACCGGGAGTTCCTCCGCGTGGGTCTGCCGATGCCTTCCAGTTGGCCTGTTGTCCGCATTTCCTTTCCGGATCAATCCGTTCCAGACTCCACCCGCCCTGTTTTTTCCTGTTGTCGTCATACCACTTGTCGGAGTAGTCTGTTACATCGGCCTCGGCGCCTGAATTGTCGGAGAGGGTAATCCGGTTTCCGCTGTTTCTCAAGGCCGGAAAACTTTGTATCGCCACAATTTTCCCAAATTTCACAAGTTCAGGGGCATCAGCGACAGCGCAGACAATACGGGGAAAGCCGGGACTGAGGATTGAATCGGGAAGAATCCTGATGAGTGATCCCACCCTGATGCTCCACCCTTTAAGGGAAACAGGCGTTTGACCGTAATTGACGAGCTCAATCCATTCTGCATCGGGCAATCCCACCAAGGGAGTGGGATCGGCCATGATTTCATTGATGGCCACCCCGGTAGTGGATCCGGTGGTTTGGACGAGCAGGTAGTTTTCCCGGGTACACTCTACGGGGGACACCGCCGCCTGACTCCTTTTCCCTCCCATCGCCAGAGCCGCCAATGTTAAGAAAATGAGTATAAAGCGATCCATGACAATTGACAATTCTGTAATATTGTATTTTTGTTCCGACGGGTTTGTAAGCGAACCCTAATTTAGTGAAAAATTATGGATTTCCGGGAGGTTTTCACCATTTTTTACATCCCGTTTTCCGGAAAACACGTAAAATAATTGCCATGAAAGTAGCAGTAGTAGGAGTAAGCGGTGCAGTAGGTCAGGAGTTCCTGCAGGTGTTGGAAGAGCGGAATTTTCCGCTCGATGAACTGGTTTTGTTTGGTTCCACCCGCAGTGCAGGCAGGGAGTATGAATTCAGGGGGAAAAAGCTGGTAGTGAAAGAGCTTCAGCACAACGACGATTTCAGGGATATTGACATTGCCCTGACCTCGGCAGGGGCTTCGATTTCCAAAGAGTTTGCCGCCACTATCACCCGTTACGGAGCTGTGATGATCGACAATTCCAGTGCCTTCCGTTATGACGGGGATGTGCCTCTGGTGGTTCCGGAGGTGAATGCCGCTGATTCGAAAATCCGTCCGCGCAACATTATCGCCAATCCCAATTGCTCGACAATTCAGATGGTGGTGGCGTTGAAGCCAATCGATGACCTGTCAAGGATCAAACGGATACATGTAGCTACATACCAGGCAGCAAGCGGGGCGGGAGCCCAGGGAATTGCTGAACTGGAACAGCAGATCAGGGAGGTGGCCAACGGCGACGATCCCACTGTGGCAAAATTCCCGTATCAGCTGGCAATGAATATTATTCCGCATATCGATGTCTTCCTGGATAACGACTATACCAAGGAAGAGATGAAGATGAACTGGGAGACCAAAAAGATCATGCATACCGAAGCCGAAGTCAGTGCCACCTGCGTACGTATACCTGTAGCCAGGGCCCATTCTGAAGCAATCTGGGTGGAAACGGAAGAGCCGCTCACGGTGGAGGAGGTCAGGAAAGCCTTTGAAAATGCACCGGGAATAACGGTGGTGGATAAACCTGCCGAAAAGAAATACCCGATGCCACTCTTTGTCTCCGGAAAAGATGATGTGTATGTGGGCCGCCTCCGGAAGGATGTCTCCAACCCCAATGGGATTACTTTCTGGTGTGTGGGTGACCAGATCAAAAAGGGAGCGGCCCTGAATGCCGTCCAGATTGCAGAATACCTGATCAGGGAAAACGAAATTTGAAGATTCAGAGCCTGCGCTGCGCTCCGGCAGGTCAAGGGTTCAACAGTTGTTCAAAGGTTCAAAAAGGCTACGCCGTTCAAGGGTTCCTGGTTCCAGGTTCCAGGGTTCAAGTCGGAGCATAGTGAAGATCCCGACCGGAAGCGTCGGGAGGTTCAAAGGCTGCGCCGTTCAAAGGTTAAAAGGCACTGAGTGCCGTTCAAGGGTTCAACAGTTGTTCAAAATTGTTCAAGGGTTCAAGGGTTGTGAGGGTTGCCGGGGTTGTGAAGGTTGTAAGCCTCCTTCGCTTCTGCGCCTAATCCCACGCAAGCTACTGCGGCCAAGGGTTACCATTCAATTGTAATTCAATGGTCATTCGTTGTCATTCGTGGTATCCGGATCAGAAGGGAGATTCGAATCCAGAGCCCCCGAGGGGTGAAATCTTTGTAGCCCCCGGTGGCAACCGGGGGTAAAGATGTCCCCGTGATCCCACACCGTTGTTTGAAAAACGGAAGAGGGCTGATGACAAATTGATACGTGTAAATCCGTCATTTCCGTGTCATCCGTGTTCCAAAACACCGGATCACATTTCCGCTTCTTCCGGGAGGTCGAATAAAAAATCGTTGTAAGGGAACCGCTGCACGTGGATTTTTTTTACCTCTTCATACAGCAAAGTCCTGAATTCTTCAAGATGTGTCTTGTATTTAGCCGAGATAAACAATGCAGGAGATTTGTGTTTCCCCATCCATGATTTCTGCCAGTCGGCAAGGCTCATGTTGTCGCGTGTCGAAGGAGTGAGGTCGTCATCTTCCTTTTCCACGAATGTGAATGCGTCGATTTTATTAAAAAGGTAAATACAGGTTTTGTCGGATGCTCCGATCTCCTTCAGTGTCTGGTCGACCACGTCAATCTGTTCTTCAAATCCCGGGTGTGAAATGTCTACCACGTGGACCAGCACATCTGCCTCCCTGACTTCATCAAGGGTCGATTTGAATGATTCGACCAGGTCGTGGGGAAGTTTCCGGATAAAGCCCACTGTATCGGCAAGCAGAAAGGGGAGGTTTTCGATGACCACTTTTCTGACCGTGGTGTCGAGGGTGGCAAAGAGTTTATTTTCCGCAAAAACCTCAGATTTACTGAGCATATTCATGATGGTGGATTTGCCCACATTGGTATATCCAACAAGGGCCACCCTCACTGTTTTTCCCCTGTTTTTCCGCTGGGTGGCTTTTTGGAGGTCTATTTTTTTCAGTTGTTCCTTGAGCCGGGAAATTTTCTCAAGGATGATACGGCGGTCAGTCTCGATCTGGCTTTCACCCGGTCCCCGAAGTCCGATTCCTCCGCGTTGCCGTTCGAGATGGGTCCACATCCTGGTCAGCCGGGGCAGCAGATACTGATATTGGGCAAGTTCAACCTGGGTTTTGGCGTGGGCGGTCTGTGCCCGCCTGGCAAAAATATCGAGAATCAGGTTGGTGCGGTCAAGAATTTTGCATTGCAGTTCCCGCTCAATATTTCTCAGTTGGGTAGGGGTAAGTTCATCGTCAAAAATGACGGTATCGGCTTCCATGACTTTGATGTAATCCGCTATCTCCTTTAATTTTCCCTGTCCTACGAAAGTAACCGGATGAGGCCGGTCGAGCCGTTGCAGGAATTGCTTTAATACCACAGCTCCGGCGGTATCGGCAAGGAACGCCAGTTCGCTGAGGTATTCCCGGGACTGCTTCTCGTCCTGCTCCTCGGTTATTAATCCCACCAGCACTGCTTTTTCAGTGACCGGGGTTGTGTCAATCATCTCTCCCATAGGTTAAAAAAAACTCCTGATCCTTATGGGATCAGGAGTGCAAAAGTATTGTTTTTCCAGCTTACTGCAAAACAAAGCTGATTGGTACCGTATACGAAACCCTTACCGGTTTTCCGCGTTGTTTGCCTGGTTTCCATTTAGGCAGTGTGTTTACTACGCGCAGTGCTTCTTTGTCGAGTGACGGGTCAACGCCCCTGGCAATTTTAGCATCAGAAATGCCTCCGTCCTTGTCTACCACGAATGTGACGTACACTTTCCCCTGGATGCCGTTTTCCTGGGCAATGACAGGGTAATTAATCGATTTGGCAATAAAGGAACGCAGTGCAGCTTCCCCACCCGGGAATTCAGGCATCTCTTCCACAATGAAGAACACCTGGGCTTCTGATTCCTCTTCCTTTTCTTCCTTTGCTGCCACAATCGGGGCAACATCCACAAATGTCTCATTGTCGGCTTCAGAATCAAAAATGCTGAGGTCGTCATTGACCTGGGCAGTGTTGTCCACAATATTCAGCACTTCGACAACTGTGGGGGGTGGTGGCGGAGGAGGAGTCTTGATCTCTTCCTGCCGTGTAATCGGAATCACTTCCTCTTCAACCTGAACGGCATCCAGCGTCCCAAGGGAGGAAAGTTCGGCTGGCTTGGTTGTCCACTCAAATGCAAGAAGGGTAATCCCCAGAGCAACAACTAGCCCGATAAGCAGGAGAATGTCTTTTTTGTTCTCCAAATCGGCTTTTACTGATTTTTTGAGTTCCATACGTTTATTTTTTTTTGAATTTATTCCAAAACTCGCCTTTTTCAAGGCCATAAAGATAAAAATAAAATTAATCGCAATATAAAATCGCTGTAGAATAATTGTACAATTTCAAATTGTTCACGGACACTGTCCGTAGTCTGCCTATCCGGCCTGATCGTCGCAGAACGTCTGTTTTCATTGTTTCACACCTCATGTTCTGCAGCAAAAACTTTACCAAAGATTAAGAATCGGACCCCTAAATTTTCCTTTTCAGCAGCTATTTTTTGCACCCCTGTGAATTCCGGCGGGCGCATTCCTCTCGCCTGGCGAGACGGGGAGTTTCATTTTGCAGTTTGCCGGATTCGAATGGACAAAAAATCAAAGAGGGTGTAATTCGGGAGAAAAATCACACACTAATCTTGTCATGAATCACCACTTATAATAAGCTTATGTGTGAAAAATCGAAAAATCATTCGCATGGGGGGTCAGGTGCCATTTACGGACTTGGGTTTATCGGGG
>CAYYJE010000049.1:0-18166 GCA_964472165.1 uncultured Prolixibacteraceae bacterium
GAAAGGTTAAAACAAAGAGAGCTAGAGAAAAAACAGTTCAGACAGGAGGAGGTAAGAAAAAAACTGGCTCAAAAAGAACAGCTTAAGCAAAATCGCATTGAACAACTCCGTAGACTTAGGCAAGCACGCGACATGCAGCGTAAAAAAGTCAGGCCGAAGCCAAGCAGCGTAAAGCACTGCTGGCCGCAGCCAAAAAGGCAAAAGAGTTAAAAACACAGCAACCTGTGAGCGCCAACAAGCGCAGATTTCTGGAAGATAAAAAGAAATAAACAGGCGTTATTTGATGATATGAGTCTGGTTTGGGCGCGTTAATTGCATAGGATTTGTCCATCTTCATGGAGTTACCGTCGAACAAAGAAATCACGGCTTCCGGGTGCAAATCTGGCAAGTGACCGGTAATAAGCTGGGTAGGGATACCCAGGCAAATCGGGTTGACTGCCTTTTCTTGACAAGCACAAATAGAACGGAGCAGAAGGTGATTCTCTTTTTTCCTTGCCGGAAACATAGGGGTTGTTTCAATTTATCCTAAAAGTAATCGATTAAGCCTTCTAATAAATTATGTTATGAAAACCTGAACGTATAATAAAGCGTTAATTTTCCTTACATTTTGAGTTGGTTTTCTTTGGGGTTGCGGCAAGGAGGAGACTCCCGACACGGAAGCTCCGGTGATTGAACTGGTTACCAAGGCTATTTCGGTGGAGACGGGCGATAATCTCGTACCCTCCTCGCTGGTCAGATCCATAAAAGACAATTCCGATCCTGCACCTGTGATTGTCGTGATGATCTGACAGCAGACCATTGCGTACAATGAAGCCTATACCTTTTCCATGCCGGGGGATTTTTCCATGACAATCAGGTCGAAGGACAACTCCTGAAATACCAGTGCCGCGGACATCGCAATCAGTGTCGGGGTGGGAGACCCGAATCTGCTGGGACTGGAAAGTCTCCAGGACAGCATCAATCCCAAAACCAATATTCCCATGGACTTGTTGCTGTGAGTCAAAGCCACGGATACCAGGGACAGAGACATCACCGGCAAAATACAGGTGTTTCTGAAAAATCCCGATAACCAGCGAACAGCCATATCCGCACCCAAAGCCTTTGTGACAAAAGAGACAGGAACACTGACGCTCAGATACGAAGTAGCGGACAACAACAAAAACACTTCCACAAAAGAAGTGACGCTGACGGTTACCTCGGGAATGCCCATTATCGACGGACTGGAAAATCTTCAAACCATACTCAGTCCGATGGCTGACATCCCCGTCAACTTGCTGCAGGGGGTGACTGCCCGTAACGCCAAAAACAGGGATATTACCTCCGCTATCAGGGTCTTTGTCAAATCCGCCAACGATCAATACACCACCGTGGCAAATCCTTCGGCATTTACGGCAGAATCAGAGGGGATTCTCTCCCTTAGATTTCAGATCACCGATTCCTATGGCCAAACGCTGACAATGGAATTGAACTTACAAATTGCCAAATTCGTCCTCGTAATTCCTCAACTTGAGCTTGTTCCCAACGATCCTACTTTTGATCCCAATAATCCAGAATGGAATCAGTTTATGGCAAAAAATTGGGCAGAGTATCTCAAACCAATCAAAGTCCTGGAGGTTTGGGCTATGGGAGAAGCTATGGTCAGATCTGGTACCAACGAACTGTCCAAAACCGAATATCTTGCCAAGCTCAACTGGCGACAACTTGCCCTCAATAATATCCATGGCAAACCTATGGGAACCGATGCCGAGGGACAGTTTATTCCCCCAAATACTTCTTTCGACTACAATCACCACGAAGATGGATGTAATCAAATACTCCTGGGAAAAAAAAATAACGGAGTAGGAGGAGTAGGTCTGGCAGGTCCCCTAATCCAACAAGGAGGAGTAAACAAGGCCATCCCAATGGAAGATGGCTGGATGAAACCTATGAGTGATGGATACAATACGACACAACCAGTTATAGACCGACTACAAAACAATCCTGATAAATATCTAATTATTTCTTCTTCTAGCAATCTACGAGGAAATAATCGATGAGAAATACTCAATAGTGGGAGAGTAATCCGATTTGCAGGAGGATGAAATATTGACAATATAAATGGCAAAGTGTTTAGTATCTATCCAACCCAAACAGCTGCTACAAGCGATCCAAGAGAAATTATTTTTTGAGCAGTAGCTTGGGATTTTGGTCCTGTGACAATTCCTATCCAGAGAGTAGGAGGTTGTCGAGAAAATTTTACCGTAAATGTCGGTCAATCAAGGAATGGTTCACCAGGAGGAACAGGATACCTCACAGTAGAGTCAGAGCGTACCCGGATATGCTCCAGGAGTTCATGCATTTCTTGCATCAAATGGTATTGTTACTGCTGATCCTGGTGCTGCTACCTCCGTAGCAACTCCAGTCCAGACCTGACTATTTTATCTGTTGGCGGCAGCCTATCCAGAGCTTACTCCTCAGCAACTTCTGGAGAAAATGAGAACTGACTATGCTTATCCGGTCAAAGTTACTTTTGCCGAAGAACCCACGCGATGATATACCAGCAAGACCACAGATATCGGTAAAGCGTACAAAGAGCTCAACTCCAGGATACCAGATCAAATAAGTCTTTGATCGTCTTCAACTATCCCAATCTCCAAAGGAAGATATAAATTTAATATTATTCATGGAGATGGAGTAATACTTGCAAATAGAAGCAAAATCACCAATGCAGATCTCAACAATGCGAGCAAAAGGGGAGTCCTCAGCCAAGAAGAATATATCATAGATCCTGCAGTTCTCAAATCAATGGGTAAAAAAGCAGGCGACAAAATTATCATCCATGTAAGTGTCTGTAGTGATGCTACAGAACAGTACAAACAAATTCGAGATATCCAACAGGAAGTCATCCTGACTATTTAATATATTTTTCAACCCTAGCTACTCAACATAAAATATAAAGTGTCAAATGTGCATTTTTATTCCCTTATCAGGAAATGGTTTGAATAAAAGTATAGCACCATGTTTGACATCCGAAAAATTCAGGAAAAGGTCATTTTTGAGGCCGTCAGGGCGGAGAGTGACGCAGCCACCGCAGGGCATATCGTTGGCGGGGGTGAAGAAGAAGACGCCTTTGGGTGAAGAACACCATGAAAAGGCTGGAAACCTGTTTTGAGCAGCCTGTCCTAAGGAAAATCAGGAAAAACTGCCAGTGTGGTTACGGCCTGGAGGAGAGGCTGGCCCAGCTAAGGGAGATCATTAGCCAGTCGTCGACCCTTGAAGAGTTTGCCAGCCATGAAAAAGCCCGGGCATCGGGGATGTCTGTCCGGGAGGGGGAACTCTACCTGGAGTTTCCGTTCTGTCCCTGTCCGATGGTGGTCACCGTGGACAGGCTGGAGACCGATACCTGGTGTCGCTGCACGACCGGTTACAGCCAGCTTTTTTGTCTACAGCTCCTTGAGCCACTCCCTGACCACTTCCACCGAAGGATCGCTTCCTTCCGATTTCAGGCGGTAGCTGACGGTGACCACTGCCGGGCCTTTGGTGATGCCATAGGAGGCCAGTTCAGCGGGATCGGTAAGAATGGTCACCGAAATCTCCTTGCCCAGCTCCGTGGAGGCCAGTTTTACCTTCTCCACCATACCGGCGCACACCGCTTCGTTTTCACCCAGAACCAGAATTTCACTCCGTCTGGAGCGGATTTTGAGTTTCATTTTTTCGTTGATCCGGTGCTGGATCGCCTGGATCAGCTGGTTCTGGGGAGGGATTTTGGAGACAAAGGCGATTTTCCCGTCGATGCAAATGGTGGGGATATTTTTGACCATCATCGACGACATGAAGGTCACCGCTTCCATTTTTTTGATGGCGTGTTCGCGCCATTCCACCACCCCTTCAAAATGGGGCGTCACCCGCTTCACCGCTTCCACCATATACTGGCAGGGAGCGCACGACTCGGAGTCAAGGGTGATCACATCCACAATCACTTTGTCTGATTTTCCGTAATCGCGCAGGTTCAGGATATCGGTATGGGTATCACTTTTTTCGAGGGTGCGAACCACCTGCTGAAGATAAGGGTCATGAACAAGTTCTGTTACTGCAACGACATTGGCGGAAGGTGTTTCCATCGGCATGTCACATCCCGGAGCCAGGATAAATCCCCGCTTACCACCCATGTCAAGGCAAGCCAGGGCTTCCTCCCGCGCATCAGCCGGGGTGCCCATGAGCAGAACAACAGTCAGACGCATATTCCCCCCGAAGCTTATTCCATGGCGCAAAGCCACATCACGCACAAAATCAAGGGGAATATTCTCATCAATGGAGACATTGTCGGGACGGCATTCGCACATCACCTCTATGTTTTGCTGTGCATGGCCGCACACAAAAAAGGAACTCAGCTTTTCGCGGCTGCGGATAAAGCTGAAAATCTGTTTGGCGTAGGGGGAGACATACTGGCGGAAACTGTCGGAGTCGATCTGACTGGTCATCGGGTCCACCACGGCTATCACATCACAACCGGCCGCTATCAGGTAATCCGCCATTTTAACGGCAATTCCCGTACAATACTCCATCAGTTCGGCCACCTCATCGGGAGCTTCGTACAATTTCAGGAAAATATCGGTTCCAAGGAGGTGAAGTGCAAGGGTAAAAGGCCCGGTGATCAGGCCGTATAAGGCCAAACCGGGATGTTGATCCCTCAGAAACCGGGTAGCCTCCAACACTGCGGGAATCCTTCCCTTTCCGGCATCGAACGGGGGAAGGTCCCCAATTGCTTTGCCTTCTGCCAGAGGATGGGAGATTACGGCAGGAGGGGTTCCCGGCGACCATCTCAAGGTACAACCCAGGATTTCGGCTTCCAGCTGAAGGTCAAAAATCACGGGAATACCGTCAGGATTATAGGTTTCGACAGCCTTGCTGATTCCCTCTGCCATCAAAGCCGGTGATTTGAGGTAACTCTCCGCATCCCTGCCAATCAGGAAACCCCCATGAACTCCCACGAAGGGGACCCATGGAACCCGCTCAACCTCCTGCAGCCGCATCGCCGCCCTGACCAGCTCCAATCCTTTCATTCCTGATATTTTATATGATATTGATTACCAATCACTGGCAAAGCACGAAGCGAAGCGGAGTCTCGGCTCAGACGGGACCGATTACTTTTTTGTGATCCGGTGATTCAGTGATCCCGTGATCCGGTGTCTCCCCGTCTCTTCGTCCCTCAGTCCCTCTCTCACACCGCCTGTGCATTCAGGTACTCCACAAGTCCCTGCGGGTCACGGGAATAGGCATCTGCGCCGATTCTGTCGCAGAAATCCCGTGTGACGGGTGCACCGCCCACAGCCACCTTCACCTCCGGCATCTCTGATTTGATCGCCTTGGTGATTCTTTCCATACTGGGCATGGTGGTAGTCAGAAGCGCTGAAAGGCCTACGAAAGCTCCCGGGTTTGCCTTCAGGGTTTCCACAAATTTATCAGCATTCACATCTACACCCAGGTCGACGACTTTCCAGCCGTTTCCTTCCACCATCATCGACACCAGGTTTTTGCCGATGTCATGAAGGTCGCCTTCCACGGTTCCGATAATCAGTGTCCCCTTTTGCCGGGCTTCACCGGAGAGGAAAAAGGGTTTCAGATGTACCATGGCGGTATTCATGGCTTTTGCCGACATAAGCACCTGGGGAACAAACACCTTGTTCTCCCGGAATTTGACTCCCACCCTTTCCATGCCGGGCATCAATCCTTCCGTAAGGATTTGTTGCGGGGGGGTTCCTTCGTCAAGGAGTTGCCGGGTAATTTCATCCGCACCAACCTGACCCTTCATTTGAGGAGGAAAAGGTGAAGTCAGGTTAATTTTTCCGAATTCTACGCACTCAGAGAGTTTATTAAGCAAATCTGTCATGGTTGATTTTTCAGGTTTTTGCAAATTTACGCAACTTGATGAATCCGGAAAGGTTTTTAAATATAAATTGCAGTTTATATTACGATTACTGATATGAAAGCATTGGTTTTAACCGGACCCTCCCAATTCAGCTACATGGGAACAGCGGATCCGGTAATCGGGGATGAAGAGGTCCTGGTAGGTGTGAAAGCCTGTGGAATTTGCGGATCGGATGTTCACGGCATGGATGGGAGCACCGGAAGGAGGATTCCTCCCCTGATTATGGGGCATGAAGCCTCGGGTGTGATTGTGGCCACCGGCAATAGGGTGAAAGGGTGGCAGCCGGGTAACCGTGTCACGTTTGACTCCACGGTATATGCACTGAACGACTGGTACACATTAAGCGGGCACTACAACCTGAGTGATGGCAGGGAAGTTTTGGGGGTTTCACCCGGTGAATACCGGAGACATGGTGCTTTTGCGGAGTATGTGGTTGTACCCGCCCATATTTTATACCGCATTCCCGAAAATGTCACTTTTGTCCAGGCAGCGATGGTGGAGCCGGTAGCGGTAGCTCTTCATGCCCTCTCTCTGTCGGGGATTTTGCCTGGGGAGAGTTGTCTGGTTACCGGAAGCGGTATGATCGGCAACTGTCTGGTGCAGGCGGCGGCAGCTGCGGGGGCTGTTCCGCTGATTGCTGCAGATGTGGTGGCGCAACGGCTTGAGAGTGCCCTTCTGATGGGGGCCACCACGGCCATCAATCCTGAAAGTGAGCCCATCGGAGAGATTGTGAAAAATCTGACCGGAGGGCGGGGTGTGGATGTGGCGTTTGAAGCGGTGGGAATCCCGGCCACGGTCAATCTCACCCTGGATCTGGTGCGGAAAGGCGGCCGGGTAGTCCTGGTAGGAAACCTGGTCCCCAAAATTGACTTCCCCCTGCAGCAGGTGGTTACCCGGGAGATCAGGATCCAGGGTAGCTGTGCCATCAGGGGAGAATATGAAGCCGCCTTGCGTCTGATCAGCAATGGAAGGATCAGGGTCGATCCGCTCATTTCGGCAATCGCCCCGCTTTCAGAAGGGGCTGCCTGGTTCAAACGGTTGCACGACAAGGAACCCGGACTTAACAAGGTAATCCTGGTTCCCGATTCACAGATGAATTATTAAAACCAGTACGATGAAGTCAGTATACAACATCGCAATCCTCGGGTGCGGAAAAGTAGCCCATATTCATGCCCGGGCCATCGGTGAACTGAAGAACGGACGCCTGGCAGGAGTATGGAGCAGAAGTTCCTCCACTTCCAAAGCCTTCGCAAAACAATATGGAACAAAGCATTACACCTCGGTAGTGGATTTGGTGACCCGGGAAGAGGTTGACCTTGCCATTGTTTGTACGCCTCATCCCTGCCATGCAGCCCCGGCCCTTGAAGCCGCGCAGGCAGGTGCCCACCTGCTGGTGGAAAAACCACTCGCCATAACCCTGGACGATTGTGACCAAATGATCCGCGCATGTAAAACAGCAGGATTGAAATTGGGGGTGATCAGCCAGCGACGGTGGTATACCCCGGTGCAAAGGATAAAAAAGGCCATTGAAGAGGGGAAAATCGGAAAACCTGTGCTGGGGACCGTGACTATGCTGGGGTGGCGTGACCGTGCATATTACGACTCGGATGCCTGGCGCGGCACCTGGGAGATGGAAGGAGGAGGCGTGCTTGTCAACCAGGCACCCCATCAGCTCGATCTGCTCCTCTGGTACATGGGCGAAGTGGAAGAAGTATACGGGCTCTGGAAGAACCTGAACCATCCCTATATAGAAGTGGAAGATACTGCGCTGGCCATCCTCCGGTTCCGGAACGGGGCGATCGGAAACATTGTGGTAAGCAATTCCCAGAAACCCGGCATCTATGGCAAGGTGCACATTCACGGGGAAAACGGAGCTTCCGTCGGCGTGCAGACTGATGGCGGAGCCATGTTCATTGCCGGCATGTCGGGAATCCAGGAACCTCCCTTCAATGATCTTTGGTCAGTGCCGGGAGAAGAACACCTGACGGAGCAATGGAAAAAGGAAGAGGAAACGCTTTTTAGAACCGTGGATCCGGTGGTTCATTTCATGAAACTTCAGATTGCCGATTTCCTGGAAGCCCTGGACATTAATCGTGCACCGGGGGTCACGGGGGAGGATGGCCGGAGGGTTGTGGAACTCTTCCGTGCAATTTACCAATCGACGAAGGAGAACAGACCGGTGAAAATCTGACGCCACAGCCTTACTGATAAACCTGCGCTTAACATTTCTGACATGTCGGTACCCTATATCCTTTTTCTGGTGATTTCCGCAGTAGCACTGCTGTTGCTAATGGTGCTGAAACTCAAAATCAACGCATTCATCTCCCTGCTGATCACAGCCATTTATGTAGGGCTTCTTGCGGGGATGGATCCCGGTTCAATTTTGAAGAGCATACAGGACGGGATGGGCAGCACACTGGGATTCGTGGCCACGGTAGTGGGGCTTGGAGCCATCTTCGGCCAGATGCTGGAAAGTTCCGGAGGAGCTGAATCTCTAGCCCGCACGCTGATCCGTAAATTCGGACAGGAGAAGGCCCCCTGGGCAATGGTGATCACCGGGTTCATTGTCGCCATTCCGGTATTCCTGGATGTTGGCTTCATCATTCTGGTACCCATTGTTTACGCACTCGCCAGGGATACACGAAGGTCGCTGCTCTATTACGCCATTCCGCTGCTGGCAGGCCTGGCTGTCACCCATGCTTTTGTCCCCCCTACTCCCGGACCGGTGGCTGTATCCGACATCCTTAATGCCAGTCTGGGATGGGTCATCCTTTTCGGGATATTACTCGGCATACCCACGGCCATCATTGCCGGACCGTTATGGGGCAGCTACATTTCCAAAAAGATCAATGCACAACCTCCCGTTGATTTTCTGAACACTACGGAAGCACCTGACCGACCTGATAATCTCCCATCCTTCGGACTGATCGCCTCCCTCATCGGCATCCCGCTGGTCCTGATTCTCCTGAATACGCTCACCGGGGTTCTTGTCGGCAGGGCGATCCTCGAAAAGTCATTTTTCACCGGGTTCATTGAATTCATCGGGCATCCCTTCACCGCGCTCATCATTGCCACCCTGCTGGCAATCTACCTGCTCTGCATCAGAAGAGGGATGCCCCGTCAGACCATTCTCGACCTGAGCAACAAAGCGCTGGGCCCTGCAGGGATCATTATTCTGATTACGGGAGCCGGAGGGGTACTGAAACAAATTCTGGTCGACAGCGGCATCGGAAAAATGATGGCGGAATCGATCGCCGGGTCTGCTTTGTCACCCATCCTTCTTGCATGGATACTGGCGGCCCTGGTAAGGCTTACCCAGGGATCAGCGACTGTGGCCATGATCACCGCAGCAGGAATTATCGCTCCTGTGATTGAAGTCTTCTCCCTTACGGATCCGCAGAGGGCTCTTGTGGTCATCGGCATCGCATCCGGTGCAACCATCGCCTCCCACGTCAACGACAGTGGCTTCTGGCTCGTAGGTAAATACCTCGGCATGAATGAAAAAGAGACACTTCAGTCGTGGACGGTCATGGAAACAATTATCGCAGTCTGCGGGCTGGCATTTTCCTTATTGGCAAGCCTTTTTACCGGCTGATTTCCTGTTTTTGACTAAAGCAAACTCCCCAGCTTCTGTCTGCGGAAAGTGGCTTTTCCGCAGGCCGGACATGTGGCCCGCTTTAACCGGTGGATATTGGTGAGTTTCAGACGAGACCGGCATTGGGAACATTTAAACCGGTTGGTATGCAGCAGGCGTTCCCCGTCGGAAAGGGTTACCTGTACTTTGTTGTGCAAGAGGTTACATTTCGGACATTTGTACACCTGAAACGTGGCGTCGATGACCAAGTCTGGATGAATCTCCGCCAGAAAAGCAATTTTGTCACGGATTTCATAGTGGAAAAGCTTCTGGTTTGAAGCCATATATTCCTGGTATGTCTGCGGCTTTACCAGATACCCGTGCCCCTGCTTGTAGTAGGCTTCATAAGCACAGTTGCTGCATCTATAGGAATACGCATGCCCAACCATCAGTTTAGTTTTAATTGCTGAAAATTAGTGAAAAAGAAGTTAAAAACAAAACCGGCATGTTGCGGTAACATGCAGCTATTCCTGTATTTAGAATGTTTATAAATAACTCTGTCCTGAGGTTTTGACTTTGCAGGAAAAGAAGGTTAGACTATTTTTGCATACTTGTTATACAATCCGCATAACCAAATTCTTAAAACTACCGTGTATGAGCAAATTTCTTTACGCGTCAATTGGCCGTAAATTTTTAATGAGTGTGACGGGTATCTTCCTGTTATTGTTCATTTTGGTTCATTTGACGATCAATTTGTTTTTGATATTCGACGACAGCGGGGAGTTGTACAACCAGGGTGCCCATTTTATGGTTACCAATCCAGCCATTAAGGTGATGGAGCCGATTCTGGCACTTGGTTTTCTGGTCCATATTCTCTGGTCGTTATTGATTTCCTGGGAGAATTACAAAGCCCGCCCTGTGAAATACAAGAGGCAGGATTTGTCGGTGGCCAGTTCATGGGCATCGAGGAACATGCTGATACTGGGAGCGCTGATCTTTGTGTTTCTGGTGATTCACATAGCCAACTTTTGGTGGAAGATCAAGGTCTCCGGGCATGATCTGTTGAACCAGGGTATGGAATCCGGCGCTGAAATGCACAACACCTACCTACTGGTCAGCACCCTGTTCAAGACGAGCTGGTTTTACAGTCTGCTTTACATTATCGGGGGTTGTCTTCTGGGGCTTCACGTGACGCATGGATTCTGGTCCGCATTTCAGACCATTGGATTTAACAACAAGCAATGGCTTACCCGGTTTCAATGGATTTCCAGGGTATATGCCGTTGTGGTGGCTGTGGGTTTCTCCATCATTCCGCTCTATTTCATGATTAAGTTTTAACCGTTAAACGAAGTTGAACATGCAGAATCTTGATTCAAAGATACCAGCTGGTCCCCTGGCGGAGAAGTGGGCCAACCACAAAGCCGCCATCAGGGTTGTGAGTCCGGCCAATAAGAGAAAACTGGAGGTCATCGTGGTGGGCACGGGACTCGGAGGAGCCTCTGCCGCTGCGTCGCTGGCAGAACTGGGATACAACGTAAAGGCCTTCTGTTACCAGGACAGTCCGCGCCGCGCCCACTCCATCGCCGCCCAGGGAGGGATCAACGCCGCCAAGAACTACCAGAACGACAACGATTCGGTATACCGTCTTTTCTATGATACGATCAAGGGGGGAGACTACCGTGCCCGGGAAGCCAATGTATACCGGCTTGCAGAAGTATCGCCCAACATCATCGACCAGTGCGTGGCTCAGGGAGTCCCCTTTGCCCGTGAATACGGCGGATTGCTCGACAACCGCTCCTTCGGGGGTGTATTGGTGAGCCGCACTTTTTATGCCCGCGGCCAGACCGGCCAGCAGCTGCTCCTGGGTGCCTACCAGGCCCTCAACCGGCAGATTGCCAAGGGTAATGTAAAGATGTACAACCGTCATGAGATGCTCGATGTGGTGATCATTGGCGGAAAAGCCCGCGGAATCGTCGCCCGTGACATGGTGTCCGGTGAAGTGAAACGCTTCGGCGCCCATGCCGTGGTGGTGGCCACCGGTGGATACGGGAATGTCTTTTTCCTCTCCACCAATGCCATGGGAAGCAATGGCTCGGCAGCCTGGCAGTGTTACAAGAAAGGAGCCATGTTTGCCAATCCCTGCTTCGTACAGATTCACCCCACCTGCATTCCGGTCCACGGCGACCAGCAGTCGAAGCTGACCCTCATGTCGGAATCCCTGCGTAACGACGGCCGGGTTTGGGTTCCGAAGAAAATGGAAGATGCCCAAAAACTGCGTGAAGGGAAGATCGGTCCCAACGACATTACGGATGAAGACCGCGATTTCTACCTCGAGCGCAGGTATCCCTCCTATGGAAACCTGGTGCCCCGCGACGTGGCTTCCCGGGCTGCCAAGGAGAGGTGCGATGCCGGCTATGGTGTGAACTCCGAAGGAAAAGCAGTTTATCTCGATTTCAAATATGCCATCGAACGGCTCGGGCGCAACGTCATCGAAGAACGGTATGGCAACCTTTTCCAGATGTATGAAAAGATTACCGACCAGGATCCCTATAAAGTACCGATGCAGATCTATCCCGCCATCCATTATACCATGGGCGGAACCTGGGTCGACTACAACCTGATGACCACGGTGCCGGGACTTTACTCCATCGGTGAAGCCAACTTTTCGGACCATGGCGCCAACAGGCTGGGAGCTTCTGCACTCATGCAGGGACTTGCCGACGGCTATTTCATCCTTCCCTACACCATCGGCGACTATCTTGCCGGGGAAATCATGACTCCCAAAACCGACATCAACGCCCCCGAATTCGTGGAAGCCGAAAAAAGTGTCACCGGACGCCTCGAAAAACTCTTCCACATCAAGGGCACCAAAACCGTCGATTATTACCACAAGAAGCTGGGTAACATCATGTGGGACTATGTGGGCATGTCACGCAACGAGGAGGGACTGAAAAAGGCCATTGCCATGATCAGGGAACTCCGGGACGAATTCTGGAAAAATGTGAAGGTCCCCGGTGAACTGAATAACCTTAATCCCGAGCTGGAAAAGGCAGGACGACTGGCCGACTTTTTCGACATCGGTGAACTGATGGCCCTCGACGCCCTGGATAGAAACGAATCGTGCGGCGGTCATTTCAGGGAAGAATCGGTCACGGAAGACGGCGAAGCCCTTCGCAACGATGAAAAATTCACCTATGTGTCGGTATGGGAATGCAAAGGTGAAGGCAAGGAACCGTCCCTCATCAGGGAACCCCTTGTTTTTGAGAATATTAAATTATCACAGCGGAGTTATAAATAATCGGTACTATGGCTGACAAAATTCTGAATAAACTACATATTGAGGTTTGGCGCCAGAATAACGCCAAAGACAAGGGAAAGTTTGAAACTTACACCATCGAGAATATTTCCACCGGAACCTCATTCCTGGAAATGCTGGATATCCTCAACAACGACCTGATTGAAAAAGGGGTTGATCCCATTGCTTTTGACCACGACTGCCGTGAAGGGATCTGCGGAACATGCAGTCTCTATATCAATGGCAGGCCTCATGGCCCCGACAGCGCGGTGACCACCTGTCAGTTGCATATGCGGAAGTTCAAAGAGGGAGAGACCATCACCATCGAACCCTGGAGAGCCAAGGCTTTCCCGGTGATCAAGGATTTGGTGGTCAATCGCTCAGCTTTCGACCAGATCCTGCAGACAGGAGGTTTTGTATCGGTCAACACAGGTGGTGTTCCCGACGGGAATGCGATCCTCATCAGCCATGAGGATGCGGAAGAAGCCATGGATGCCGCTTCCTGCATTGGTTGCGGTGCCTGCGTGGCCGCCTGCAAAAACTCCTCCGCCATGCTTTTTGTCTCCGCCAAGGTTTCCCAACTGGCCAAATTGCCCCAGGGACGCGTGGAGGCCAAAGCCCGCGCACGTAACATGGTGGCTAAAATGGATGAACTCGGATTTGGAGGTTGCACCAACACCCAAGCCTGTGAGGCAGAATGCCCCAAGAGCATCTCGATCTCCAATATCGCCCGCCTGAACAGGGAATACCTGGCAGCACGCTTTTCAGAATAGAGACTGCGCTTCTTAACCACAAAGGCACAAAGAAGACACAATGGGCACAATGAATAATTACCTTTGTGTTCTCTGTGCTTCACAATGTGTCGTTGTGGTTTTAAAAACATACTGTATTATTTGTCAGTTAATTTTCCTTAATTACATACTTTCCATTCCCTGAATAAGCTGATTTTATGTATTTTCGGGGAATATTTCTACGTTTAGTAATTTAAACATTATTGATATGGCTATCAGTTACAAAGAATTAGGTTTGGTGAACACCCGCAAGATGTTTGCCGATGCCGTCGATGGCGGCTATGCTATTCCGGCATACAATTTCAACAACATGGAGCAGCTCCAGGCAATCATCAGCGCTTGTGTAGAAACCCAATCGCCGGTAATTCTCCAGGTCTCCAAGGGTGCCCGCCAGTATGCCAACCAGACATTGCTGCGCTACATGGCCCAGGGTGCCGTGGAATTTGCCAGGGAACTGAGCAACGGTGCCGGCATTCCCATTGCCCTTCACCTCGACCATGGCGACACCTTCGAAACTGCCAAGGACTGCATCGACATGGGTTTCTCTTCGGTGATGATCGACGGGTCACACCATCCCTACGAGAAAAATATCGAAGTCACCCGCCAGGTGGTGGAATACGCCCACAAATATGATGTCACCGTCGAAGGTGAACTGGGAGTTCTCTCCGGCATCGAAGACGACGTGGTGGCTGCCAAATCGGTCTATACCGATCCTGACGACGTGATCGACTTCACCCAGAAGACCGGGGTTGATTCACTGGCCATCTCCATCGGCACGTCACACGGGGCCAATAAATTCACCCCTGCCCAGTGTACCCGCAACGAAGACGGAATTCTGATTCCCCCGCCACTGCGCTTCGACATCCTCGAAGAGATCGAACGCCGCCTTCCCGGATTCCCCATTGTGCTTCATGGATCCTCTTCAGTACCCGCCGACCTGGTGAAAATTATCAACACCCATGGAGGTTCACTGAAAGATGCCGTAGGGATTCCGGAATCACAGCTGCGCCGTGCTGCTGCCTCCTCGGTGTGTAAGATCAACATCGATTCCGACGGCCGTCTGGCAATGACCGCTGCCATCCGCAAGGTATTTGTTGAAAAACCGGGAGAATTCGACCCGCGCAAATACCTGGGCCCCGCCCGCGATGCCCTCAAAGCACTTTATATGCACAAAATCATCAACGTGCTGGGTTCCAATAACCGCATCTGATCTTTAAAAAACACGATAAAAGAGAGGCTGTCCCATAATGAGACAGCCTCTCTTTTTGGGCTCCGGCAAGCCTATTCAGCCGGCTTCAGATGCTTATCAAGGAAGGCAATCATCGCCCTGTAGAAATCAAAGCGGTTCTCCTCGTTCCGGAAGCCATGGCCTTCGTTCTCCTTGACCATGTATTCCACGTCGATTCCCCGCGCTTTCAGGGCGGCAACCATCTGATCAGACTCATCCTTGTTCACCCTTGGGTCATTGGCGCCCTGCGCCACAAAGAGCGGGGCGACAATTTTATCGGCCTGCAGGGCAGGCGAAACTTCGGCCAGCATCAGGCTGTCGGCCTGGGGATTGCCCACCATTTCATAAAACATGTCGAGCATAGGCTTCCAGTAAGGAGGAACTGTTTTCATAAAGGTGAACATGTTGGAAACGCCCACATAGTCTACCCCCGCGGCGTACAGTTCAGGGGTCAGCGTCAATCCCGCCAGGGTGGCATACCCCCCATAGCTGCCGCCATAAATGGCAACCCGCTTTGGATCGGCAATGCCCTGGTCGATCAGCCATTTTACACCATCGCTGATGTCATCCTGCATGGTGCGCCCCCACTGTTTGAAGGAGGCTTCCCAGAATGCCTTCCCATAGCCCGTGGAACCCCGGAAATTCATCTGCAACACGGCATAGCCGTTGTTGGCCAGAAACTGCACCTCGGGATTGAAACCCCAGTAATCACGAGCCCAGGGCCCTCCGTGCGGATTGATCACCACCGGCAATTTTTCGGCCTTTACCCCCTTGGGAAGCGTCAGGTAGCCAGGAATGGTCAGTCCGTCGCGTGAGGTATAGGAGATGGGCTTCATTTCGCACAGGTCGTTCTCGTTCAGCCACGGCGAAAGATCGGCAAGTTTGGTGAGCTCCTTCGTATTTTTTTCAAAGTAATAGTAAGCACCGCGGCTGCGATCGCTGTAAGTGCGGATAATATACTTGTCCTCATTTTTGTTGAAGCCCCCCACAGCAATCTGGTACCCTGGAAGTTTACCTTCCACATAAGCTTTCAGCGCTTTTGTCTCTTCATCAAAGAAATGCTCCTTGCGCTTGTCAGTAGTCCACGACACCATCAAGAGTTTTTTATCTTTCCGGCTATAAGAAACCCCGTCGAGATCAGCTTCCTGTGTTTCAAAAAGCACCTCCTGCTCCTTTCCATTGGCAATATCGAACAATACAAGGGCAGTCTTATCCCGGCCAATATTGGAAAGGGCATACACCATCTTATTGTCAAAGGTAAAAAATGAGGGACTCACGGTTTCTTTAAAGCTGGTGGTCAGCACCGGCACGAAAGTATCTGCTTCCGTTTCCCGGTAAAGAATGGTCTGGTTCACCCCGTCATTTGCAAAGGCTACCCGGAGCTTGCCCTCATGATCGGTCATCCAGCCTACAATATTACCCGGATTTTCAGCCAGCATGGTCATCTCTCCCGACACCACGTTAAGCCGGTATGGATCGAACACGGTAGGATCACGCTGATTAAGTCCTACAATAATCTCATTCTCCACATCCTTCAGGTCGTCGATAAACTCAGTACGTACTTTCTCAAAAACTGTGAGCCCTTTCAGGTCAGTGCCGTCCAAATTGACACCGTAAAGCTGGAAATTTTCATCCCCGCCGGTGTCTTTGAGGTAAAGCAGGCGATTGTCGCCTTTCCAGAGGTAGCCTGCCAGGTCACGTGCCGTCTCGGAGGTAATCCTCAGGGCTGAATCAGCCCCCACTTTCTGGACGAACAGGTTTAGCCTCGACTCCCAGGGAGCCAGGTAGGAGAAATACTCACCGTTGGGTGAAAGCTGAAATGCGGTCTTTTCAGGATTGCGGAAGAAATCTTCCAGGGGGATCAGCGGCGCCTTTTGCGAAACCTGTTCACACGACACCATTAATGCAAACCACACGGTTAAAGTCATCATCTTTTTCATGGATACATAGAATTTAAAGTCGGTCTCTTATTTTTCATCGGTTTTGTACAACTCTGCTTCCGTCACAATCTTGACCAGCATACTGTCTTTCAATGTTTTACTCACTGCATTATAGGGTCCCGTCACAATCTGTTCCCCTTCGGTCAACCCTTCGGTGATCTCAATATGGGTGTTGTTCTGAATCCCGCTTATTACCACCGCCTTATAAGCCCTGTTGTCCTTAATCCGGAACACCACCTCTTCCTTTTCATCGTCGACCGGGCGATTGGCGGCATTTGGAGCCGTGTCCGCCCTGTGGGTAGTGTCGTTTTTCAGCCGGGTGGTGACGGCTTGCACCGGCACAGCAAGGATGCCGGAGCGTGTAAGGGTCATTATATCGACGGTTGCCGACATACCCGGACGAAAAGGGGATTTGCCGGTCCGGGTGGAGTCAATCAGGTCGGCATAGGAGTCGTGCAACAGCAAAATCTTCACTTCGAAGTTGGTAACCTGGTCGGTGGTGGTTCCGGCAGTACGTGCTGAATTGGCAATTTCGGTCACCACTCCCCGGAATTTCCGGTTCAGGTAGGCATCCACTTCCACCAGGGCTGTATCGCCCAGGTTCACCTTAACGATGTCATTTTCATTCACATCGACCTGAACTTCCATTTTGTCAAGGTCGGCAATAACCATCATTTCAGTGCCGGCATACATGTTGGTTCCCACCACCCGTTCTCCTTTTTCCACATCAAGGAGGGTGACAATTCCGGCGATGGGTGCAAAAATTCTGGTTTTTGTAAGCTGCTCCCGTGCTTCAGCCACTGTCGCTTCGGCGCTTTTTACCGAAAACCGGGCAGCCTTCACTTCAGCTTCCGCCACCTTGAACGCTGCCTGGGCAGTTTCAAACTCAGCCTTCGGAATGGTTTGTGACTGATAAAGCTGTTGAGCCCGCTTAAAGGCAAGGTCACGCTCAATAAGCTGGGCTTCCGTCTGGGCCAGCCTTGCATGGGAAGAATTGAGGGCTGCTTCGGAACGACTCAGTGCCGAGCGGTAAAGGTCGGGTTTTATGACCACCAGCGGATCCCCCGGATTGACGGGATCACCCTCTTTCACGAAAAGCTCTATGATTTCTCCCGACACATCGGGACTGATTTTTACCTTCGTCATGGGCTGGATTTTTCCGTTGGCCGTGATCTTCTCCGTGATGATCTGCCGCTCCACATTCCCGGCTAGCACTTTTACGGTCAGCTCGGTGCCAAACCATCCGGCTTTTTTGCCTACTACCAGCAAAACGATTGCCAGCACCAAAACCCCTATCGCCCAAGGAAGCAATTTCTTTTGTTTGATCATCGTAAAGGTTTGATTGATTAGTACATATTTAGGGGTTAAAATTACATTTTTTCCATCATTATAAATCTTTAATCGTTAGTCTTTAGTCTTAAATGGGCTTC